>CAZCPZ010000113.1:0-5848 GCA_964499875.1 uncultured Thermoplasmatales archaeon
TCCCCTCTATTGTTTCCTCTGCGCTCGCCAAGCTCTATATAAAAAATAGGCTAAACCTCCATATAATACTATGCATCCAAATACTAGCATTATTATTGCTGAGAAAGGCATAATATCCCCTTGTTTTTCTTCATTAAGATAAAAGATGTTACCATAGTTAACATTATAGGTAGTATCCCACCCATTATTGGTATAATCCAGTGGTATTTAAAGGATGGATGAAACACTGCATCAAACATGGATACAGTGAGCAGCAAGAGTAACACCAATGGGATAACATATTTTACAAGCACCTCCCACCACACACCTATTTTTATCTCAGAAGTTTTATTGATATGTTTTCTAAGATGTTTAAGTGGATAAAACCAACCTAACACTATACACTCCATTAAACCAATAGATACTAACCCAAAGTTTGCAATAAAGTAATCTGCAACTTCAAGCCAATATAAACCACTACCTGTGGCGAATAGTAGACTTAAAATAAAACCCAGTATGCATATCATAGCAGTTGCCTTCACCTTGGAGAAACCGAGTTTCTCATCCAAACTAGAAGTAATAGGTTCTATCATAGAGAAAGCAGAGTCTATACCAAAGGTTAACAAAGCAATATAGAAGATTACACCAAAAACAGTGGCAGCAGCAGGTAACAAGGTTACAGCTGTTGGATAAGTTACAAAAACCAGGTAGGGGCCAGATATTCCAAGATTCTCCACACCAACTCCTCTAGATAGGTAACCAACAATGGAGAAAACAGTGAATCCAGCGAAGAAAGAAGTACCAGCATCTGAGAGAGCTGTTATAAAAGCATTATTAGATATATCAGAGTCTCTAGGTAGGAAACTAGCATAAGTGATCATGATACCCTGCGCTAAACTAAGTGAGAAGAATACTTGAGCATAAGCAGCAATCCATACACTGGAATCTAATAGTTTAGGGAAATCAGGAGTAAGATAATAACTTATACCATCCATTGCTCCTGGTAGGGTTAATCCTCTAATAGTTAGAATCACTAGTAGTATAGTTGGTAGTGGAACAGTTAAAGCTACAACTCTACCTATTCTCTCCACACCCTTATAGAGTATTAGGAATATACTCACCCATACTGCAACTAAACCTAGGAGCACAGGTATCCTTATACCTCCAAATACAAGAGGATCACCAGTTACACCGAGGAAGCTATGTAGAAAGAAATTCTCTGCCTGGGAACCCCATCTAAGATCAATAGAATAAACCATGTAAGCGAAACACCAACTCATCACAACCACATAGTAGGTAGCTACAACAAAAGGTATGAGAACACTCCACCAACCCATCCACTCCCATCTCTCTGAAACCTCTCTGAAAGCCATTGGAGGAGCCTTTCTACTCCAATGACCTAAACTAAACTCTAGGATCATAAGAGGTATACCAGCTGTGAAAAGAGCGACAAAATAGGGTATAAGAAAAGCACCGCCACCATTATCATAGCATACATACGGGAAACGCCATACATTACCGAGACCAACAGCGGAACCAATCGCTGCCATAATAAAGGCAAACCTTGAACTCCAAAGACCTCTCTCAGCTATACTAACCCTCTCCAAAACCAGTAGATATTATTTTATTATAAAAATTTTACAATATATACGTTGGTATCTGGTTTTCACCAAACATCATCTAATCATATAAATACTAGAAGAAGCTGTATATAGTAATTAGGTGATCATGGTGAGATATAAGATAATAGTAATGGCAGTGGTTTGTCTAATACTCGCTGCAGGTGGAATCCTTGTTTTAACCATTGAAAAGAAGGATGTTGTAACCAAGGAATCTAGTAATAGTCCTCTACCTCCAACAGGTGATATCGCAGGTTTTAATGAGGCTGTAAATACTTTTGCATTAAAAATCTATAAAGAGTTCTATAGTTTTCATAGTAATGAGAACATCTTCATCTCACCCTATAGTATATTCACTGCTCTAGCTATGGCTTATGAGGGTGCTAGAAATGTTACTGCTGAGGAGATGAGGCATGTTCTAAGTATTGAGCAGGGTAATGAATCGTTTCATAGATATATGCAGACACTATATGAGTCTCTAAATGAGAAAGCAGAGTATAATATTAGTACAGCGAATGCATTATGGCCAAGAATAGGCTATAATCTTCTACAGAACTATATCAATATAATTGAGACATATTATGGTGGTGAGATCTCAGAGGTTGATTATTCAAAACCTGAGGAAGCCACTGGTATTATAAATAGTTGGATTGAAGATAAAACAAATCATCTAATAAAGAACCTGGTATCACCTGCAGCTATTACACCTGATACCATGTTGATTCTCACAAATGCAATTTATTTTAAGGGGATATGGAAACTACGATTTGATATAGCTAATACAACTAGTAGAGAATTTAAAACCCTTGGTGGCGTGGTAGATATTCCTATGATGCAGATGGTGAATACAAACAACTTCTTCAACTATACAGAGAATGAGGAGATGCAGGTATTAGAGTTACCATACTCTGGTGGTGATATCTCTATGCTGATTTTTCTACCGAAAAAAGGTTTTAATCTACATGATATCATAGGATACTTGAATGAGACTACTTTTTACAACATAATTAATTCCATGAGTGAAGAAAAAGTTGATATATATCTACCCAGGTTTAAGATTGAGACACCAATATATGAGTTAAATAGGTATCTAATAAATCTTGGTATGCCAACTGCTTTCTCAAATAATGCTGATTTCTCAGGTATAAATGGAGTTGGAGAATTATCTATAAGCCAGGTTCTACATAAAGCGTTTATAAAAGTAGATGAGAATGGGACAGAAGCCGCAGCTGCAACAGCAGTAATGTTTGTAACAGCGGTTAACGGAGATAGTAACTCAAGGATAATCTTTGACTGCGATCACCCATTTCTATTCATGATATATCATAAGCAGAGTAACACGATTCTATTCATGGGTAGCATAGTAAACCCTGCTTCCTGATCAAGGGTGTAAGCAAAAAACTTTAGATGAAGAAACCTTAAACTAAATGATGAACCCTCTTTATGCAAAATTATGATCCTTCTTTTATGCATAATCTTTAATTTTGTGCACAACTTTCGTGCATGGAACATACAAACATTTTCATAGATTTGGAGATCTTCTTTTTGAGAATTATTGGATGGAAGATATAGCCCCATGGTTTTATTCTCTGCAAAAACCGAGGTCTTAGATAGAGATGAAGGAAATATATAGTTAATTCTTCTGATGCTTCCCTTATAGTAGCACCAGTGTTATTCAACAATCCTATACTGAGTGAAGAGATAAAGAGTAATCTCATGTTAGCCGATAGTCAACCACCAGGTAGATTATCAAACTCAACTGATTTAACTTAAAGAGGTTACACCTACTGGGAGATATATGGATAATCATTATTGGATGAAGAGTATTGAGGAGTATAATAGTCATTTCTCAGATATTGTCTGGTTGAGTGACAATAAAAATTAATGTTCAGGTGGTTCATATATTAGATAACATATTCGCATGGGAATAAGTGAACCACGTACAACTAGGTCACTGTAAAAGTTGATGTGAATAAAGAGGTTGATGAACAAGGTTGGAGGATGATAACGAGAAAACCAAGCCTAGTTTATTCATGGTTATCTGGATAAAACCTAGGTCTAGTTACACCTTAACCTAATTAACATTGATTTATATTCCCTCTACCTTGGTTTTAGAATGAAAAATAGACTCATCGGAGATACAAGAGGTAATGAATTATTCTTTTTCTTCATCATGGGATTCTCTATTGTATGTTGGGGTTTTGCTTTCCCGCTTATCAAACTTAGTTTACAAGAACTGTCACCAGTTAGCTTAACGATTCTACGTCTCTCCATAGTATCAATTACATTCCTATTAATCTTCATACTTCAACATAAAACAATTTCTCCACTCATCAAAAGAGACATACCATCAATACTACTCCTAGGGGTCATTGGTTTAGTAGGATACCACCTATGTCTCAACTATGGTGAAACACAGATCTCAGCAGGAGCAGCGAGTCTCATAATTGCGACTATTCCAATATTCATCGTTATCCTCGCAGTAGTTTTTCTAAAAGAAAAGATAACAACACGTATCACACTGGGAGTAACTACATCTCTAGTAGGAGTAGTTCTAATTACTCTCACCAGAGAAACTATAGAAGTTGAGTATCTATCTGGTGCAATAGCAGTTTTAGCTGCTGCTATAATCGGTGCATGGTATACAATATTTGGTAAGAAACTCCTTCAGAGATACACATCTCTTTCCCTAACAGGATATGCATTTCTCCTAGGATCCATAGGTTTAATCCCCCTTCTCAACAAAAGATTCATAGATGAGGTTACAAGATTATCCTTAGTTGGATGGACAGCTGTTTTATCCCTAGCGTTTTTCCCCACAGTAGTTGCCTATGTATTCTGGTATAAAGCATTGGAGATGAAACCTGCCTCAGAAATAGGTGTATACCTATACTTCACACCAGTTATATCCACTATACTCGGAATAATAATGTTTAATGAACCGATTACACCATTCTTTATAATAGGTGGACTACTAGTTATACTGGGGCTTATAATTGTTAACACAGATAGAGGATACACTTGAAGGAGAAAAATCTTTATTTACCACTAAAACCGTATAACTATAAAGAGAGAGCAGGGGTAGCCAAGCCTGGTCAACGGCGGCAGACTCAAGATCTGCTCCTGTAGAGGTTCAGGAGTTCGAATCTCCTCCCCTGCACTCCCCTTATACCCTTAGGGTATCCTTAAAAACAGGTCTCCTTCTACTCAACAAAACCATAAAACTAGGGATAAGAGAAGATAGGAATAGAATTAATCCAGGTAGAATAGAATCAGAGTTTCTCTCCTCTAGTATCCTATTGAGTTGCTGAAGACATAGATTATAGGAGAGTTGGAGGTGATATACTCCTTCCTCATAGAATCCTTGTTCAATAAGACTTCTCCCAGTCTTGAATTCATCTTCTGCTTCCATAGAAGGATACCCTATTATACGTAGCTCCTCAACTCCCGTCTCACATATAACCAATGCTATCTCCCCTATCTGCCTCTGAACATCTAATAGCTCTTCTCCTAGATGATGAATAATATTCTTCATACTCTCTAAGGTACTAGAATAGTTTCTACTCCACATTCCCTCAATAACCCTTGGATCATCTAACTTGTAGAGTAACTGCTCCATCAACCACGCTTGTCTCTGAGCGTTTACATCAAAACAAGTTAATAGCTGAGAAGCATTAGATAGAAACCTTAAAGCGAGATTCTCTATAAACTCGTTTTCATATAGAAAAACCTCTTCTACATTCTCTATGAAACCAGTTAAATTACCCTTTAACGATAGTTTAAATGACAACTCTGCTGCTTCTCCACTCATATATGGTTCAAAAACCTTGTTATCCGCTATATGGAATGGTACATAGATTGATGAACAAGGATGACTAGGAGAAAACCATCCTCCTCCCAGTATATCATAGTGTTCACTTGGAATCCTATAGATTGCTGCCCCTTCATCTATAAACCTATGTTCACACATCGCTCTCAAACCATCTAAATCCTCTTCGTGGAGACGAGACCAGTTCATTAAATCTCTAACAGTTATAGATCCATACCTACTATTCACATACTCCAATATCTTATTCTGCCAAGCTCTAACAACTGGTTCAACACTTAGAATAGCCTTATCATCTGTGATATTCAGTAGAGTTACACTGAAATCTCCAACAGTTTCTCTATCACCTACTCTGATTGTAACAGGTTCCCAAACCTGCTTCCTATAAGTTAAAAAACATAGTAGATAAGGGTATTCTCTAACA
>CAZCPZ010000114.1:0-5845 GCA_964499875.1 uncultured Thermoplasmatales archaeon
ATATTATCTCCTCCACTATTAGATCTGGTTTCCCCTCTCCAACAGAGGCATTTATGGATAACATATTGTTACTCTCATTGGATTCATCTACCTCCTGATAATAGTCTACTAGGAAGGATATAGTATAGTTACTAGGTTGCTCTGGAGTCCAATACATTGTTACTATTGTTGATCCACCTGAATTCAATGGTGGTATATCCACTATTTGATATACACTTTGATCTATGTATAAGCAGCCTCTTGCTGTTGGAGAAGAATTTACACCTATGTTTCTAACTATTACATCTATAGTTACATTCTGATAAACATAGGGGTTAGATGGTGTAAGGCTTATACTCTCAACTTCTAAGTCAGCTTTCCCATCATCACTAATAGATGTTGTTGGAGTTGATAACATTATTACTACTATGAGAGGTATTAGGTTCCTATAACGCATCTCTATCTATCCTCCAAGAATAGAGTTTTAGAATATTTTGTGATTAAAGAGTTATCTTATTTACATAAAACTATCTATTTTTGTTTCCTCTCTTTCTATATAGAGTAATAGCTACTACTATTAGTATTACTATGAATACCACTATTATTATCCATGTTGGTGAGGAAGGTGTTTCTATTATAGCATCTACCTTGCTTTTGAATTCGATGTTACCTGCTTTATCTACACCCATGGATGTGATATAGTATGTTTTCCCTACTTCAGGTTTAAAGGATACTGTGTCATTTATGTCTAGATGATACTCTCTTACTTCTCCACTTTCTTCTCCTACTAGTAGTGTTACATAATCTATTCCTGTTCCTTCATCGGTTCCATTAATACTCACTGTTATTTCTTCTCCTCTCCGTTCTACTCTCGCTGTTGTTTTTGGTGGAGTATCATCATAAACTAGTACTACTTCATTTGTTTCAATTGGCGGGTTGTAGTCGAAGTATACTCTTGCTTTCTCTCTAATCTTTGTGTTACTCTCAAGTTTTTCTTTAACCTTGACTTTGAAGGTTATCCATCCTTCTCCCTCTGGTGGGTTACTATTAGGTGGTAGCTCTATGTCTTTGAATAAAACCTCTATCTCATTATTGGAGATATTAAGGTATTCTAGCTTATCTGGGTGGCTAGATGATACTAGTTGGATGCTACTTGTGTTTAGATTCTCATCTAATGGTATCTCTACTCTTATATTATGTGCTGATGCCGTGGCATTCTCTAGGTTTTCAAAATGGATTGTATAAGCAATTGTTTCCTCTGGATCTCTAATATATTTATCTGGTGTTGATTCCATATAGTTTGGATCCAGTGAGCTAATCATCTTGAATTCTCCACCTATGTCTCCAACTAGGCTTGATGCTAGTAGATAGGGTGCTATTCTCTTAAAACCATTCCATGCTGAGGAATAGAGGTTCATCTCCACATAACTCATAGCTCTTGGAGACCAAGTAGCTATCTTACCAGTAGAGAAGTAGAAGTGGAACCAACCAGGGTATATCTTTTTTCCACTTGCTAACTCTATCATTTTTAATCTATGGTGTCCTATACCTAGGTACCATCCTCCGAATCTTTTGTTCTCTGCAATCTTTATTATATTCCCATATACTCCTCTACTGTATCTTGCTTCTATTCCAAGTAGAGTTCTATATTGAGTGGTTTTAGACATCCTCGAGAAGAGATTTACTCCTTTAATCCCTAAGGTTTTCCCTAATCCACCTAGGGAGAGTAATGTTAACTCGACATCTGTTGTTATACTACCAATTGTTTTCCCAACTTGCATGTAATCATTCTCTGCTTTTATATCAACTAATCCAAAGGTTAGAGATTGCACTGCTCCTGCTCCTAATCCTTTTAATCCCTCCCATGCTGTTGGTAGGAATTCTTTGTTGAAGAATTCTTTTACATACCACTTTGTCCAACCCCAAGCAGTTGTTGGTGTCTCAATTTGAGTAGAAGAGGCTTTAACCACTGGTGGTATTGTTAGTAGTGGAGTATTCACTTCTTCTTTGGATAATAATTCTTCATCCAGTTTATCATATATTATACTCCATGCGATATAATCTGCTAGAGCGGGATATGAGACATCTAGTTTTTGTAGTAGGTTAACTTGTTCATTATATGGTAGTCTGGTGAAGTTATTGAAAAACTTCTTGTTTCTCTCCTGTGTTATTCTCCATGCTTTATCTAATAACTCATCTATGTTGTAGTCTTGCTCCCTAAGGGTTCTCCATTCTTCTTTGGAGAGAGCTGCAAACTCAGCTACTATACAAGGTATATACTTGGAGTTTATCTCGAGGGAAGCATTTCCCCCAAAAACATTCTCTGGTGGTACTCTAAACTTTATGGTTAGATAATCTTCTTCACCTGCTTCTAGGTATACATCTATTATCTTTAGATGATCTGCTTCTGCTATAACCTCTCCACCTTCTACATCTAAGACTTCTAGGTAGAATGGCTCTATTATTGCTAATAGGAATTCTGCATCTTTATTACCCTCGTTTTTTAGAATCACTTTTTCCACACTTGGTCTCCCTGGTTCAACTCTTGGTACAACAAATCCCATAGTTGTTAGAAGAGGCATCTCAATTGAGATGTTAATCATAGTTATATTAGCTGGTTGTCTCAGCCATGGTTCATATAGTACTTCTCCACGGTGAACAACTATTCTATCCCCTTTACCCTCTCCATAGTTTGATGGTCCATTTGGGGAACCCCAATAGTTGTATCTTGCATCTATAACCGTGTTGATAGAGTTCCTTAAACCTGTTTTTGATGGAATATCATAGGAGTTGTTGTATATGTTACAATAGTGTATACTCCCCGTTCCATTCTCTCCCTTCAACCATATTCCCTCTGTATTCTCTGTTATCTCACATCTCTGAATATTAACTATTGAAGATGAGGATAGTATACCCCATTTGTTTCTTGTAACCCTAGTATCCTCCACTATGAGTTGAGAGTTTTCACTATATATTCCATAATAGTTATCTATGATAGTTGAATCCTTGATAATCATCTGTGAATCAATATTCTTTACTCCATAATCACATCCATTTATCCTACAATCCCTTGTTTCAATAGTAGCTTCAGTAGCATATATACCATAAGCATGTCTTCCCTTTAGATTAGATGTGTTATCATTGTATTCTATTTGAACATTTGAGATCACGTAGCTTCCCCTAGATACGCGTATAGCTGCTGATTCCTCATCAAGATTATATGTATTCTGTATTATCTCGCAGTCTCGTATAACTGCATTAAGTCCAGATAAGAAGATTGTGTGTCTCCCCATTAGCTTAACATTATTCTCTATCCTACAACCTGTTATCTCTACTTCCCCCTCATCACATACTATTGTATAAATAGGAATAGATCCACCATGGAGATTCATCTTCAGTGTGGAATCAATGAGTGTTAGATTAGAATCCATGGTTTTTATACCCATGCAGGTACCATGGATATAGCAACCTGAGATTGTAGCGTTTCCATTATATATCGTTATGTATCCACTTCCATTGAATTCACAGTTTCTTATAGTTATACTACTCCTATCTCTTGCAACTATGGAGCCACAGGCGAGTAAAGGGTGGAGGGAGGAGTAGCTATTGTTGATCTTAGAATCCTCGATATATAGTATGCTACCATTGTTCACATAGAAATGGAATCCATATTCACCTTCTACTCCTATAGTAGAGTTGTAGATGTAGAGTTCTCCCCCATTGTTTACATCGATACCATACTCTCCCTCGTAGGAGCAGTTGAATACAATGTTTGTGTTTCTAATAACTAATTCTCCCCCCACCTCCACTACTAGATTCTTGGATAAAAACAGAGTCTCATTTTCTATCTCCTTTTCACCATTTATAATCCAGTCTTCTGCTTTCACAGTTGAATAAAACCTTGGTGTTAGATAAGAGAGTATTAGGAGGAGAACTAATAAGTATATCCTTATTCTCACAGCTAAATAAAATTTTATATGAGATATTTAAATATTACTGTTTTTGTCGATATACAAGCGATTCATAGATTTATATAACCCTATTTTTAATTAAAAACTCTTTTATGTTGGGAAAAAGGGTTTTATGGGTTGATTAGAGGATTCTGTCTTCTCTCCTACTTATTTATCAGGAAAAATTTATAATGCCATATATTTATTTCTGGTTGTCTATCTATGAAATATGGTGGAGGAGATTCTACTGAGGTGAAATAAATATGCAGAGGATTCTTTTAATAATGGTTATAGGGGTAATACTTGGCTCTATCACCCCTTTTTCTATTGGAGTTACTGTGGATGAGAAAGGCTTCACTAAAGTGGTATCATGGAAACCAGTTATTCCTCTTAAGAAGGTTACTTTTGTTGGTTTTGATGAGAATAGCTACTTAGATGATTATTCTTATTTGGCTGCTGTGCCTACTAGTGTTTTTTATAGTGGTGGTAGGTTGCTTTCTCATCCACTCTTATTTTATCAGGATTCTTACCCTGTGAAGGAGGATAAGGAGCGTACTCTTAATGCTTATCCAGGTATTGATTATTTCATGGAGGATTGGATGAGTTATTGTAATGGTAGACTGGACGATTTGATTCTCATTAACGTTCCTAGAGATAGTGTGAAGCAGTGGAGTAGTAGGAATACTACTGTTATTAGTGGTGATGATCCTTTTAGTGTTGCTTCTAAGATAGCTCTTCATGATTGGAGTTATAGTGATACTGCTGTACTCGCAGTGATAAGAGAGGAATATAATGATACAAATATTGAAACCAATGGAGAAATCAAAGGTGTAATCCCATCTGGTTACACTATAAAGGAAACTAGTTTCAAGATGAAACAACCAGCTGTTGGTGTAGGGGGTTGCTATCAAGAATTCAAGATAACAGAGCCGTATAAGTATGTTGTAGCTAACATGGACTGGGGTAACCCCGCTGTGGATCTAGATTTACAGATATATGATGATCAACTAGGTATGGCGGATGCTAGTTCCAAGTGGAATGTATTCTATGGTCCAGGTGAAACAGTTGGCTCCTATGTTTACCATTACGGTACATGGGAGATAGGTGTAACCTATATGCCTACGCAACACCTAGTTGATGGTAAAATGAAGAGTATGTTTCAGAATACCGTCGATGAGGGTTTCCTAAAGAAGAATGGGGAGACTGTTGATGTAAAACTATACCCAGGGGTTGAGGTTAATTTAGATGAAAAGATACCTTTTGGTTGCAGTGAAGTAGAGTTTAAACTAAAATGGAATAACCCAAGCATATCTCTAGGTATGGTTATACTTGATCCATCTGGAGCAGAAACCATTGTTTCCCCATCTAAACATGAGATTATAGAGAGAGTGAATCTAACCACTGATAAGAGAGTAGTTCACCTAGACAGGTTAGGTGAAACCAGTGATAATGAAACCTATAGGATATGTGTATTCACCTTAGATAACGTAACAATGGATACAGATTTCACTATAGAGTACTCTTGGAAGCAAAAGAAGACTAGGGAGGAGGGTGATTGTCTCGCTTCAGCAGTAAATGGAGCTATACTAGCTAGTATACTAGATGCTCCACTACTATATACTAGTGTAGATTCCCTCTCAGATACTACTCTTGATACCCTCTACAAGCTAGGTGTTAAGAAAATTTATCTCCTAAACCTAGGTGGATATGCATCAGGGGATATTTTAGAGGAACTCATAGATGATTTTGATGTAGAGGAATACAAGGATTATAAGAGTATATATGATGAGATTAGAGGATATACTGGTAGAAACGATGTTATCTTCACCACTATTGATCCATGGAGTTATTGGTATGTAGCTGAGCTAAAGCCAGCAGGTGAATACAAGGGCGCCTTGTTTATTGGTCCAGCTGCT
>CAZCPZ010000115.1:0-5800 GCA_964499875.1 uncultured Thermoplasmatales archaeon
TATACTGAGAATATAGATGTATACAAGGATCACGTCACTATTAGATCAGAGAATGGATCCACTACAACTATTATCCAAGGTGGAGTTTTAGATGAGAATGTTATAACTATAAGAGCAGAGTATGTAAGTATAATTGGTTTCACCATTAAGTTTAGAGAGGACACAAGAGGTCTCCGATCATATGGAGTATATGTTGATGCTAACTATTCTAGTATACTCTACAACGAGTTTTATAATACCTCATGGGGAGTATGTTTGAATTCCTCAAATGGAAACACTATAGAACATAATATGTACTCAAACTCTAGAGGGATACACCTGGTTTACTCTGTAGATAACGCTATAAGATATAATATGTTAGGAAATACTACATATGGAATCATCTTTTATAACTCCTCAGATAATCTGGTAGAGAATAACATAGTTAATAATAATGTTGAGGGGATAGATCTCAAAAACTCTCATGGTAACACTCTTATTAATAACACTATTAGGAATACCCTAATGAGTATACATCTATTGTCTTCTCCAAATAATACATTAGTTGATAATAAAGTAGAGGATGGATGGTATGGAATCCACCTAGTAGCTTCTCCAAACAATATTCTACATAACAATACTTTGAGTAACAACGAGTATAATCTAAACATAGAGGGAGGAGAAACCTATTCCTTCTATCAAAACATAGATGATGCGAATACTGTAAATAATAAACCAGTATATTATCTAGTAGAGAAGGCTAACCTTGTACTGGATGATTCAATAAACATAGGTTACCTTGGTTTAGTATCATGTAGTAATATAAGTATTCGAAATCTTATACTCAAGGGGAATAAACAAGGGATACTTTTGGTGAATACCACTGATTCATGGGTTTATAATTGTAGTTTCAACTCAAACTACTATGGCATCTACCTAATCCAATCGAATGATAATCATCTAATAGCTAATGATATATCAAATAATGAAGAAGCAGGGATCGTTTTTAATCTCTCAAATAACAATGAGCTGCTAGATAATAGTATACGTGATAATGAAATTGGTCTCTCAATCTCGTCTTCATATAACAATAGAGTGATGAGGAACAATTTATCTGAAAACGTTAATGGAATTATTATCGGTGAGTCCACTAGGATACTAGCTAGGGATAACAAATTCTCTTCCTGTGGAATAATAATTGACGGGGAATCTATAGAGAATTGGAATACTCATGTTATTGAGAACAACATGTTAAATGGAAAACCATTGAGATACTACAAGAACACTGCTAGTATCACGGTACCAGAGAATACATCTCAACTAATACTAGCAAACTGCTCTCACTTCAGGATAAGGAATCTTGATATAACTGATATCAGTATGGGTATACAACTAGGTTTCTCCTCAAATAATACCATCGAGAATAACAATATAAGGAGTAGAGGAATAGGTATCCTACTCTTTAAATCCTCTGATAACTATTTAAATAGGGATAACATTTGGAATAGTGAATACGCTATTCAACTACTCTCCTCCCATGGTAACACTATAAAAAGAGTTAATATAACCAATACCACTTACTCCATTATTCTTTCCTCCTCCTCATATAACCGTATAGTAAACTGCAAGGTTTCACAGAGTAACCACACAGGGTTACTCCTAGAGGAATCTAATAGAAACATAATTATAGACAGTAGGATCATAGGAAACAGGGAGGGTATAAGACTATATAAATCACATACCAATGAGATAGAGGATAATCTAGTTATTAACGATCAAGAAAATGGTATCTATCTAGATGACTCAAGTAATAATAAGATAATCAACAATACTGAATCTGGTTGTAGAGAAGGTATCTATTTATTTGGTGAATCAAATAATAACCTCATAGTAAATAATACTATACTCCGCAACACCAATGGTATCCACCTCTACTATCCCAGTAACAATACAATACTAAACAACAAGGTGTTAGAAAACCATGATAAAGGAATACTACTTAGATTCTCTAGTGATAACACTGTGATAAATAACCATATATCAAATAGTAGCACAGGTTTACACCTATCATACTCCACCAATAACACCCTAGAGAGGAACACTATCTCATGGAATACATACAATGGAGTTACCCTATGGTTCTCCTCTCAGAATATAGTTTCTAGTAACATCATATCAAATAATAGGGAATATGGTCTCCTACTAATAGACTCCAGTGATAATAACACCATAATAAACAATAGTATATTCTTCAATGGTGAAATAGGTGTATTCCTCCGATACTCCTTATTCCCTGATAATAATAACACTATAATAAATAATACCATAGTATCAAATAATGATAAGGGTATATTTCTACAGGGTAGCGAAGGTAACATCTTAATAGGTAATAATGTATCTAGTCACAAGGATGGTATACTTCTAACTGAATCCACGAACAATATTATAAGTGGTAATAACCTATTCTATAATGACATTGGTTTATCACTGAGTGACTATAGTAGTAATAATACTATCTACAACTGTAATATAAAACTTAATCAACGAGGTATAGAACTCTATGAATCCCAACATAACAGTGTAGAGAATTGCTATATATCTCATAACAAGAAATGTGGTATACACATAGATAGATCCAATAAAAACCTTATCTACAACTCTATCATAGAATACAACATGAATAATAGTGGTGACTCTGAATCTAATATAAAGATAACCTTCTGCAGTAACAACAATATAAGCAACTGCGAGGTAACGAGTAGTATCTATGGTATCCAAATCATAGGTTCCTCTAAGGGGAATAGGGTTTTGGAATGCAAAATACACTCAAACATAGATAGCGGTATCTACATAGCAAACTCCTACAACAACATCATATATAACACTGAGATATATAATAATTCTAATGGAATCCAGTTAGAGGATACAGATGATACCTCTATTAACAATGACACCATATATGAAAATAAGATGGCTTTATGCGTTAACCAAAGCAATAATACAAGGATCTATAGATGCAGTATCTACTCAAATGAAAGAGGGATACTACTATACTATTCCAGTGGAACCATGGTTTATGAAAACAATTTCCTTGGAAATAAGTTGAATGCTTTCTTCTTCACTATGCGAAACTATGTTAGTATATGGGATCATAACTATTGGAGAAACTGGTTGTGGATTCTACCTAAACCAATACCAGGTAAACTACTAACCAATATAGGACTGATACCATGGTATAATTTTGATTGGCATCCATCTAGAAAACCGTGTACGTAAACAAAAAAGAAGACCCCCTGGAAGACGTAAGTGTATCATCTCTAAAACTTTAGAGAGGAATAAATCTAAAATCAACACCTTCTTTATCGAAGAACAGATAAACATTAAAATAATAGAAAGTTTGTTACACTATATAACCCATAGAAGGGGGAGGATTATGATTAAAAGATTACTATGCATAACAACTATTGTATCTCTAGGATTAATGGGTTGTTTCTCCTCAACACTAGGGGATAAGATAGTGGGGACATGGGTGTTTAAAACAGTAGCTACTAATGAGGATTATAATATCGGGGTATTGATCTACAAGTTTTATTCAAATAATAGTTATTCTATAATGCTATATGATCCAGTTGCACCTAGTATAGATGTTATTCAAAGAGGTACTTATTCCATAGACTCTAAAACTATATCATTTCTCTATGATGACAAGAGAGAAGACTCAGAATACTATTTCTCCAATGGATATGAAAAGCTTACATTGATAAGTAAAGATATTTCCTTAATGAGGTATAATGGAGTTTTCCCTCTAATAGAGTTTATAGGAAGTGGAAATGGGGTAAGAATTGCATCTGTATCACCACTGGATATCCCATGGAGTGATATAGAGATAGATGGTTGTGATACGCCTAATCTAAAAGGTTATGTTAAACCTGGTGATGAGATAGGGAATTGTCTAGGTGGTACGATAACTATAAGGTATAAACCATTGAATGTTTTACTCTACCAATCATCAGGTGGAACACCAGAGATAATGTTCTCAAAAGATGAGGTCAATAATAGGTTAACAGTTGTATCTGTAAATCCTGATAATCTAAAATGGAGATACCTTAAGGTATATGGGGAAGGATTCAGCAGGATAACATTGTATGCAAGCAATAATAGTTATTATTCTCTAGATAACGGAGACTCTTGGAATCCAAGTAATCCATTTGTAGATGATGCCTCTATAGATATCAAAATCGGAGATTACTTCATCTTAGAAACCTCATCAGGTCAAACTGGGGTTATCACCATTAGATACAAACCCACTGATACTCTACTTGGAACATGGAGTTTTAAATAGAAAAACCAAAAACTCCCTCACTATAAATCACCGACTAGGAGTAAAACCCCTTTAATCTAAGGGATGCTCTGCTAATAAACCCCTTCTAGTTGCATCTCCAAGTTGAGTAGAGAGATTCATACAAGTAACCCTAGGGATAATCCTCTAAAAATTATTGGGTTTTAGAAGAGGAAGCCAGGTTTTATACCACACATCCTCAACCTTTGGATCATCTCCCTCTTATTCACTATCTTACCTTGTTTTAATCTCATAAACTCTTCAACCACCCTAATGAATTTCACATCTAGGGAGCACTCTATTGATAAATCAAAGAAAAAGGAGGGATGTAATTGAAGTACTAAGTGCTAAATCCTCACGGGAAAATCAACTTCTCAACATGTTTTCATCTCGATGCTATTCAAGGAAAAATGAAAATCTATGTGAAGATGGATAAAAAATTGTGGTATCCTCTAGGATGGTGTTTCATCTCCATTCCAATCTATGAGATCTATAGAGTCAGCGAAGCAGAAGTTGAATAGTATTGGTATTAGGAACATGATGATGTAGAAGACTGCTTTTACGAAGACCGTTGAGTATTGAATGATAAAAGTTGGTAGGTAGGATAAGTAGATTTTGAAGTATATGGATAGGAATACGATGGAGAAGAAATTCCAGAAGCCGTCTACATCATTAACAATATATGGTTCCCAGAGACCTAGGACTTTTAATGCAAAGAATTTCTGGAAGATCTCTATTAGTATGAGTGATAAGAGGAGCCCTATGAATATAAAATCGTTTCCTGTTTCAACTATGAGTTGAAGGAACATGGGTTGTGTTAACACGAAGAACGCTATTGTTCCAAGTAACGCCATTATAAGATTAAAGGAGGAGAAATTACCATTACCTATGAGAGGTAAAAGATTTTTTACTAACATGAACTCCTTGTTTCCAAAGAATTGCTTTATTTTCTCTAATAACGCTCCATTGAATACGTTTCTAATGGTTTGATCCCTAGTTGTATACCCACTCGTAGCTTCTTGATATTCAACAGCAGCTACTAATGGAGTTGAGACTATAAGAAGCGTCATTGTAAACGCTACAATAACCTTATTCATATTCTAAACCCCGCAAATTTTATGATTCATTAATTATAATTAGGTTTTACATTATATACTTTTCTGATAACTACTGGATTTCTTTATAAAATCTAAGACAAAAAACTAAATTTTTATTTTATTAAAATAAATGATTTAAGTGAAGTTATGAGGAAAAGTTTTGTAGTAAAAAGTTTTAACTCCACGAAAAACTATCCATGAGGTTGTATGAAGAAACTTAGGGTTGCTGTATTAGCCTCTGGTAGAGGAACTGATTTGCAGAGTATCATTGATGCATCTGAGAAGGGTATGATTGATGCAGAGGTTGTAGTTGTAATTAGTGATAAAAAGGAGGCTTTTGCTTTGAAGAGAGCAGAGAAACATGGTATACCATGTTTCTTTGTTG
>CAZCPZ010000116.1:0-5753 GCA_964499875.1 uncultured Thermoplasmatales archaeon
TGTTTTTATGTAAACCTTGTTTCCACATATTCTATTGATAATGAAATATATACCCATGATTCGATTATTTAAGAGAAAGATAAACCCATCTATATCCGAGGAAACTCTAAGAGAGACTCAACCAAGAGAAGATAAACTCTATGTACTAGATGAAGATGGAATAAACAAGAATAAACCAAACGTCTCAATATACCAGTGGTTATCGCGCTACCAGGAAATATGGGTGGATGCAGGACCTAGAGACGAAGGGGACCTAGTGGATATATTAATCGCCGGGGCATCTATCATAACATTGAGAAGAAGATACTGGTGGAAACTAGATTTAGATGAATTAAGAGAGTTAACAGAAAACCCCCTCTACCTATACTTTGAAAAAGAGGAAGGATACACCACCAGTATACACCCCCTCTCTAATGGTGTAGTTGTCTTCACTCCAATGGAAGAGATACGTAGAGACTTCACTCTGGAGGGTAAACTAAAGGAGATCTCTAGGAAAACAGAGGTATACGCCCATGAGAGAAACCCCATGTATGTTAGATCCTGGGAGAACATAGGTGTAAAAGGATTAATAGTGAACATAGAGGATATAAAGAGGTTTAAAGGTGTATGAGCGAGGGAGAAGAAGCAAGATACATAATAGCAGCAGTGTTTAAAAGAAGCGGGAAGAAAAAACTTCTCAACACAGAATTCTCACTCATCCTCTCAATGGAGTTAAGATGGCTTCCACCAAGTAAAGCAAAGAGGTTTGTAGAGTGGAGTATAGAGAATCACCTACTTGAAAAACTAGGGGAAGAAGTAGCACCAACTTTTAATATAGATGAAATAAAGATTCCCCTTGATTTCAAACCCTCGATTAAAAAATGGGGTATGAATAAGGGTTTAGAGGAGAGGATGATTAAATACATAGAGAGAGAAACTAGTGGAGAAAACATAGTAGAGTTAGTTAAAAAGATCGAGAGAGAGAAACAGATTATGAAGAATGTAGCTATCCTATTAGCTGGTTTAAAACTAGGTGTAAATATGAAAGAGTTTATAGGGGAAGTTGAAGATAGTTTATATTCAACCAAGGAAATAGATGGTCATGGGTAGGAGGAGAACACCCATACAATGACTACGTCTAACACCCCATAGAATGGGTAATAAACCAATAAAGGTTCCTACTAGTAGTATCAGTAAACCATTAAAACCTGTAAACAAGTATACTAGGGAAACCACTAGAATGATTGTACCACTTACCAAGGGTTGATAAGGAATTTTATTGAAACCCTTAGCGAAGAATCCACCGAAGAATAAAGTTAGGTAATAAGATAGAGTTCCACTGAATAATAAAGCGATTAAAAGATACAATAGATTGAGAGGAATCATAACATTACTCCATTCCTCAATAGAGATAAGTTCCTGTATAGCTAAAGCAGCTCCACTTCTCCCTTTAAGTATTATGAATAAAACCACTGTTACAAAGAAGGCGCAAGCAGTGTTAACCGCTGAGAGAGTTATAATAGTTTGACGTTCATCGGATTCACCTCTTATATTCATAGCAATTATAGTTCCAGTTGCAGATGTTATACCAGGGATTATTGCAACCAGTATACCTGCAAGGGATCCTGTGATTACTGATAATAATGAGGATTTCTTACCCTCCAACTGTGGAGAATCCAAAGTTTGAATGGGTATACTAGGTTTGGTTACTATAGAGGTTATAAGGGTTGGTAAACCAAATAAACCCGTTAAAGCAGGTAGAAGTACAGATGATGAGAAACCTATTGGAGACTCAACTGGGAAATCAAGTATGATTAAACCAAAGACACCGGATATAAAGAATACAACAGCTGCAAAAATTATACCAAGAATAGATGGTAACACACCTCCCTCCCCTAGGAGGTTAACTCTACCTTTTTCTGTAGCAATCATCAATATAGTTATAGCTATTAAAACAAAACCCATGATCTCATGTAAAGTATCATATAGGTTTAGAGGCGAACCTATTATAAAACGCATGGGGTATAACAGTAGGAAACAGAATAGTATAGCACCATAACTTCCCATTGCCGATAAGGCTATAGCTTCAAATCCTTTACCCTTTAATAGTAGACTATGTGCTGGTAGAACTGATAGAGCAGTATCCTCATCAGGTGCACCCAAGAATGTAGTTGGTACAGTATCATGGAAACTATGAGAGATAGAAGTAGATAGGATGTATACAGCTATGAGTAGTAGGATGAATTGCTGAGATACACCATAGGTGTAGAGGAAACTGAAAACAGTTGTGATACTAGTTGATAGGGATAATAGAATCAAAGCAATATTATTAACATGTAAACCAGGTAGTAAACCTGTTGTTACACCAGTTAACACACCCATGGTGGCGAATAGAAGTATCAAGAGTAGTAGGAGTAAGGCTGTTAGTAGAGTCATATCCCATCCTCAACTTCTATGATGTGATGATAACTATTCTCCACTTCAACTACATACCTAGTATACCTTGGATCATATGTGAAATAACCTTGAATCACTACTTCATCTCCATTGGATAGATGGGGGTTTAGATAGTTGAATGTAACTAGTATAGAATAGTTTCCATCTGATAATATAAACCAGTTTTCATGTAGAGACTCTATATAGCCGCTGATGTTAATATTTAAATTTTTAAACCATTCTGGATGCTCTGCGAGTTCCCATAGAGGTACAGAGTTATTCTCCCAATGAGATAATGGATTAATATCTCTACTATCCTCAACCACGATCTCCCATTCTCCTCTATACTTCTGTACCTTCCCAGTTACTTCTAAGAGATCACCGGAGTGAATAACTACTACATCCTGCAGAAATACAGTTGTAGTTGCGTTACCATCCCTTAGCTCTATAATTTGAAAGTCATCTAGAGTTGTATAGTGGGTAACTACCCCCTTCACAACCACCTTCCTACCACCATACTTGGGTATATCAGCTAAGGAGACAGGTATAGGTTGAATGAGGAGAGACAGCAAGAATAATATACCCACTCCGATTATGGAGAATAGTAGTGATAGAGATTTAATTGACATCAAAAATGAAAATATGATAGAAAAATAAGTTTTTTATTTAAATATTACTATTCAATTTAGTATATAATCGAAAGGGTGAAACACTTATATAAGTTATGTTATACGTTGATAGTGTCTTCAGAATCCCGGTGAGGTTTTATGATTAAAAGAGAAATTGTATTAAAAGTTTCAGAAGCATTTCAACAAGACGTAGGTTATGGTAGAGCTAGGATTGATAATCAAGCTAGGATGGAACTTGATTTAGCTATTGGAGATATAATTGAGATTGAAGGAACTAAGAAAACAGCTGCTGTTGTATGGAGGGCTCATCCAACAGATGAGGGTAAAAGAATTATACGTATAGATAACCTTACTAGGAAGAATGCTGGAACAGGATTAGGTGATAGTGTAATTGTTAGGAAAGCAGAGGTTCAACCAGCCAGGAGTGTAACATTAGCACCTCTTATATCAAAGGGGCAACAAATACAATTTGGTGCAGGGATAGAAACCCTCATTAAGAAAGGTTTACTCAGACGCCCATTTAATAAGGGAGATCATATTATAATACCTGGTATAGCGCTTTTTGGGAGTGCTTTACCCTTCGCTATAATTAACACTAACCCTAGTGGGATAGTTGTTATAACAGAGGATACAGTTGTTAAAGTAAGAGAAGAAGCTGCTCAGGTCCTAGAACAAGAGGGACCAAGGGTTAGCTATGAAGATATAGGTGGATTAAAAGAAGAATTAGAGAAAGTCAAAGAGATGATACAACTACCCATTAAACATCCCAAGATTTTCAATAGACTAGGTATAGATCCACCCAAAGGGGTTTTATTACATGGTCCACCTGGTACAGGTAAAACACTTATAGCAAAAGCAGTAGCAAATGAATCCGGAGCTAGCTTCTATACGATCAATGGACCTGAGATTATGAGTAAATTCTATGGTGAAAGCGAGGAAAATCTACGTAAAATCTTTGAGGAAGCAGAGAAGAATGCCCCATCAATAATATTTATTGATGAGATCGATGCGATAGCCCCAAAGAGAAGTGAGGTACACGGGGAAGTAGAACGTAGAGTAGTGTCTCAGCTTCTAACACTAATGGATGGATTGAAAGGTAGAGGCAAGGTAATAGTCATTGGTGCAACAAATATCCCTGATGCCATTGACCCGGCTTTGCGGAGACCGGGAAGGTTTGATCGAGAGATTAGGATTGATGCCCCTGATAGAGATGGTCGAAAAGAGATACTTCAGATCCATACTCGTGGTATGCCTATGAGTGAAGACGTTGACCTCGATGAACTAGCGGATATCACACATGGTTTTGTTGGGGCAGACTTAGCAGCTCTAGCTAGAGAGGCTGCTATGAACGCACTACGTAGGTATCTACCAGAGATTGATTTAGAGAAACCTATTCCAGTGGAAATCCTAGAGAAGATGGTTGTAACAATGGAGGATTTCAAGAATGCTAAGAAAGGTATTGAACCCTCCGCTATGAGAGAATTCTTCGTAGAAATACCGAAGGTTACATGGGACGACATTGGAGGATTAGAGGATGTTAAACAGCATCTCAGAGAATCAGTTGAGTGGCCACTGACGAATCCCGAGATGTTTAAGAGAATGGGTATAACACCACCAAGAGGAGTACTACTATATGGTCCACCTGGTACAGGTAAAACACTGTTAGCAAAGGCTATAGCCACTGAGTCACAAGCAAACTTCATATCTATAAAGGGACCAGAGGTTATGAGTAAATGGGTTGGAGAGAGCGAGAGAGCAGTAAGAGAATTATTCAAAAAAGCTAAACAAGTAGCTCCAACTATTGTATTCCTAGATGAACTAGATGCAATTGCTCCCAGAAGAGGAGCGTATAGTGGTTCACATGTAACAGAGAGCGTAGTGAATCAGCTACTAACTAGTATAGATGGACTTGAAAGCATGGAGGGAGTAATAGTTATTGGAGCAACAAATAGACCAGATATTATCGACCCAAGTTTACTTAGACCAGGTAGGTTCGATAGACTTATACTTATACCTCCCCCTGATCTCAAAGCTAGGATAGAGATATTCAAGATTCACACTAGAAATACACCCCTATCAGATGATGTTTCCCTAGAGGAGTTAGCTAAACAAACAGAGGGGTTTTCAGGTGCAGATATAGAAGCATTCTGCAGAGAAGCAGCGATGATTGCTCTTAGAGAAGATAAAAACGCTAAGAAAGTTACTTTGAAACACTTTGAGAAAGCAAGGGAGAGTGTAAGAGCAAGTTTAACAGATGACGTCATAAGATACTATAAGAATATATCAAAGGAGCTAGGAAGCGGAGTAGCCAAAAAAGATAAAAGAGAGGAACTTATTCAATACATATGATTATATATAAGTGTGTGAGGTGAGTGAGGAGATGAAGATTACTGAGGATCAACTCCGTGGTAAAACAGTGATGAGTGAAGAAGGATTATATCTAGGTATTCTTAGGAATTCCACGGTTGATGAACGTACAGGGGAGTTAATAGATGTACTAGTTGAACCATCTGATGATATAGATCCAAGGCTTTATCATCTAGATAAAAATGGAAACCTAGTTTTCCCATTCAGCTCAATTAAATCAGTTAAAGATGTAGTAATAATTGGTACATAAAAATTCTAAAGCTGCACCATGGAGTTATCAATATCTAACCCAGTGTTATATATCGTAAAAAAACCTTACCAGTATTTTTAGACACCTCTAAT
>CAZCPZ010000117.1:0-5738 GCA_964499875.1 uncultured Thermoplasmatales archaeon
GTTCTCTGCAATACTTATCATGTCTACATCAGAAGTAAGTGCTACACCAGCAACTATCTGGACAACAGACTTAGAGGGTAACCCCCAAACAGATTTTGAACCAGAGGAGATAGTATACATACATGGAAGTGGTTTCAACCCAGGAAGCACCGTGAATATAACTATTACTAGACCAGATGGTGTACAAGACATAGCACCAGGAGGGAGATTCCCTGATTACCTCCCAACAGTTGATGGCAATGGATCATGGGAATACTCCTATGCATTAGATGGTATAGAGGGTAACTACTTGATTAATGCAACAGATGATACTGGAATTAATGCTCAAACAGTCTTCACAGACTGCCTCAAGAAACCCCGAACCTATAGAGACAGTGGATATACAAATAGAATCAGTGCTTTCCATCCAGGTGATACTGTTTATGCAAAGATGAAGAACCATCCATCTTACAAAAGACATAAATTTGTCTGGCGTGACCCAGATAATATAGTAGTTAGAGAGAGTGATTGGTTCCCCGGTGGAAGTGGATGGTTACATGACTCATATGATCTCCCATCGAACGCGAAACTTGGAACATGGACAGTTACAAGATGGTGCCAGGATTCCAGTGGTGGAAACTATAACTACTCTAGGAGATTCTATGTTATTGAAAACTACAAATACATACCAGATGATGCTCATGTGGATAGTGGGTATCCAGATGCTAACTATGCTAATGGGTATCAACCACCGGTTTCATGGGACACAGGTGGTTTACATGTCGCTTATATGGGTGAGAGAAGCCGTAGAGAGGCTTACCTGAAATTCGATTTAAGTGATACCCCATCAATGGCATGTATAGAAGAAGCAAGATTATACCTCTACTACATGCCTGCACCATTTGATCAAAAAACAGATTTAGGGGTCTACTATATAGATAATGATACTTGGACAGAGAATGGTTTAACATGGAATAATAAACCAGCATATGGGACACTACAGGACTTGATTTCCATACCAAAAACAGGTGGATACTACTCATGGAATGTGACAAGTGCAGTAGAACAAACCGTCACAGGAGATAAAATACTTTCTCTAGCTCTATACTGGGAAAACGCTGATCGTAGCCACCATAAGGATTTTGTTTGCACAGAGAGAAGTAGATATCCATCCTACAGAGGCCCCTATCTAGAAATCATCTATGATACTACTCCACCCACAATAGATAAAATAGTTGGTACACCAAGTATACAAGGGTCCGGTAACATAGATTACTATGTTAAGACAACTACTCCAATCACTGCATCCGTAAGCGATAACAGTGGAGGCTACATAGTCTACTACAATATGAGTAATGAAAGCTGGAGTAGCGGCTGGCAATACTGGTTTGATGAATCCACAACCTGTGAACCAATATATTTCCCAGGCTTATGTATATACAATCTCTCAATAAAAGCCGTTGATCCATGTGGTAACATCGCCTATGATAATGAAACCTTCTGTGTCGATGAGATGCCGCCTTTACAGAGCATTGAGTTCGGTGAACCAAAGAATCTAACCAATACACCACCTCATCCTGGTATTGGTCCAAATACACCAGTATGGATTAACTCCACGGATCTAGAAAGCTGCTGTGGAGTTGGAACAAAGAATATAACATATGAGATATATGTTAACGGTTCACCGCTTGTTGGACCAATAACAGTAGAGGATCAATCTGAGCAGGATGCAAACCCTGCTATTGGAATTGTTTCAGTGGTATTAGATAGCTGGGATACCTGCTTCCATGAGATACATTATGCATGCAGAGATTACCTTGGTAATGGTAATAGCATTGATTTTGATCCAGACTATATTGATTTCTGGGTTGACGCAGAGGCTCCAAGATCAGAGACTGGTTTCAGTCAACCTCATCTCCATGAGCAGTATGGTATACTAAATTATACTTGGATTAACTGCTCTGGAATCAAGTATATTAATGCTACAGATGCAGGTTGTAGTTATTCAACTGTAGCACCTAATGGTGTAGCTGGTGTAGGAAAGATAGAGTGGAAAGTAGAGGTTGACACCAACTGGGATGGCCGCGTTGATTACACATATAGTGGAACAGTATATGATAATGATGCCAATGATACTAATCCTGAGGTCGGTGTAATCAACGTGAAACTCACATTCGATGAGGATTGTATCCACATAGTGTATCATAGAGCATTTGATAAATTTGGTAACCATGAGGATTGGCAGAAACAGCATCTCAAAGTTGATTGCACACCACCAACTATTAACAAAGAAGTAGGTGAACCAAACTGTTATGAGGGTGAAGACGAGTTCGGTCACGATATATGGTGTGTAACCACTGATACAGTTATAACAGTGAATGTAACCGATACAGGATGTTACTGGCAAGCAGAACCATCGCATCCAGGTGTAGGATTAGATATAGTAAAATATCGCATATGGAACACGACTCATGGATGGGGAAGCTGGCATACTATTAGCATAGCTGACAACTGGGCGAACTTCACTATAAAATTTGATGAGGAATGCAAACACTACCTAGAGATAGTCGCAATTGATAAACTAGGTAACACAGCTATAGATAATGAGACTTTCTATGTTGATGATCAGGCTCCGATGATTATTAAGACTGTTGGTGATCCGCAGTGTGAGATTATTCCTGATGAGGAGTATTGTGTGTCTACTGAGACGGTTATAACTATTGATGCTAGTGATCTTGGTTGCTGTGGTATACTAGAGAATGTGTCTTATCGTGTCTGGCGTGAGGGTGTTGGTTGGAGTCAGTGGTTTGATATAACCAATAGTTTGCCGTTTGATTTCAGTTTCGGTGAGGAGTGTAAGCATTACTTGGAGATCGTTGCCAAGGATTGCTTGGGTCATGAGACTTTGGATAATGAGACTTTCTATGTTGATGATCAGGCTCCGATGATTATTAAGACTGTTGGTGATCCGAATATACCAATATTCGATGGCGATGTACAAATAGGATACTGGGTGAACTGTGAGACACCAATAACTATTGATGCTAGTGATCTTGGTTGCTGTGGTATACTAGAGAACGTATCCTATCGCATCAATGGTGGACAATGGATTGATATAACTAATAACTTACCATTCACCTTCACCTTCGATGAAAACTGTACCCACATCCTAGAGATCATTGCAAAGGACTGCCTTGGAAACACAGAGTATGATAAAGAATTATTCAAAGTAGACTGTGCACCACCAGAGAGCCATAAAACCTTCTGTGGACCAACATACCCGGAGGATCTAAACAACAATGGAATCATAGATAATGATGAAGAATTATACTACTGGTTACAGGACCATGGAACACACATCATCATATCTGCATCAGAGAATTACACAGATGATATTGATTGCGACGTTGGCATAGACTATCTACACGTAGAACTCTGGTGGGATCAAAACAATAACAATGTAATCGAAGCAGGTGAACTACTATGGTCAAAAGATATCTATGATAACGATGATAATGACTCTGATCCACGAGATGGATTCATAGAATATGACTTCACAATAGAAGAAGATTGTCTACATGAGATTAGATGGTACGCTGTAGATAAACTAGGTAACAAGGAATCTGAGCATACACAACAACACCGTGTAGACTCCAGCTCACCAGATACTGTTAAAATAATAGGTGAACCCAAATGGTGGGATAATGAGAGAAAACTATGGTGGGTAACCAGTGACACAGAGTTTACCCTGGTATCAATTGATACAGCTGATCCATGTGCTGTTGGCGTAGCAAACTTAGCGATACTAATAGAGCACAGCTGTGACAATGAAACCTATGAACCAGTTGACCACATAGTGATAAATGATAACGATGTAAACGATTTAAATAGCACTGAGGGTGTCATAGAACGCAGCTTCACTCTCCCATATGAGGGCTGGTGGAGAATAACCTGGTACGCAGTAGACTTGCTTGGAAACAGAGAAGATGTAAATGTACAATACCACATCGTAGATAACACACCACCACATGTTGTTATACTGAAACCAGTAGATGGATGGTACTCACCAGGCTCAGTGATACCAGCAGTAGTATTATCAGAGGATCTACCATCTATACACTCACCATGTGGACTTGATACTCCCGCTGTTGGTATCGAAGATGGGCGACAAGGAAGAGCATGGATCATAGATATCTTCCCAGAATTCAAGATAGTGGAACTAGATACAACCAACTTCCTATATGATGCAGCATCACACGAGTATATAGGTAACATCAGGGTACCAGAGAATATAAGCGAGGAGATAACAGATGGAGCAGTACTATTCGTAGTTGGTAGTGAGGATCGACTTGGAAACAACTGGACGAGCCTACATGAACTCATACATGCATACATCATACAAGCACTTGCAGAATGCACCACTGAAAACTGTGTAATTGAGACACTAGCAGATCTATTAGCTGACTTCATTGCTGATAGAAACATTGTATTCATAGGAATCGATAGTACACCACCAGAAGTTGAATTCAATGAAACAGCCGCTCCAATACCAAGTATACTCTATCCTGGAATACTAGAGGTTAAAGCTGATATCTCAGATAACCTAAGTGGAGTTGAACCCGGTGCCCCATGCTATGTAACATTAAATGATATCTCACTGGGAACATTACCATATGATCCAATCACTGGATCCTGCCATGGTTGGATAGTGATACCAGATGTACTACCAGATATGTTCGATGTACCATTAAACATCTCAGTATACGATCACGCTGGAAACAAGGGAGTAGCAACCAAGATAGTAACCTACCTAAACCAGCAGTCACCAATAATTCCAACAGTGGTCATACTAAGCCCAGATAACGATACAACTCACTCTGGTATACTAACACTAAACATCAGCGCACACGATGATAAGACACCAACAGATCAACTAAGGGTAATAGTAAGAATCCTAAGACAAGGAGACCCAACCTTCCTATACGAAGCCACCTATAACTCAGTAACAGGTACATTCCTACTAGACATTGATATATCCAAATACACAGATGGAAGCAAACTAGATATACAAGCATTTGCAGTAGATGAAGATGGTTACTCGGGTAGCAGTGAACCCAGGATATACTGGGTTGAGAGTAACATACTATACGATCAATGGCTAAACAAGGGTTGGAACCTAATAAACCTACTTGAAACATGCGATGGAGACAAGAGTGTACCAGCAGTGCTACATAGTATAGATGGTTACTACGACTGGGTCTACGAAGTCAACGGTGACAACTGGAGAGTCTACAACCCATATGTACCACTACCATCAACATCAGATAGATACCTAGATGAGATGAAAGAAGGATTCTGGTACTGGATAAATATCACAGTAGACGGAGGAGTAAGATTCTACATTGAGAAATGCAACAATGCACCAATTGCAAACAATGATACATACACAACCACTATGGATACCATACTAGTAGTAGATACCCCAGGTGTGCTAGCAAACGATAGTGACCCAGACGGTGATGAGTTAATAGCGGTAAACCTAACAGCTCCAATGCATGGAACACTGGAATTCCACGGTAATGGTTCATTCAAATATACCCCAGAGGCAGGATTCACTGGTACAGATAGCTTCACCTACGTAGCATATGATCCACATGGAAAACAATCTAACATAGCAACAGTAACAATCAAAGTGTTATAGAGAACCATGGGGATACACTCCCTCTCTCTTTCTCAAATTTTTGATAAAAAATGTACAG
>CAZCPZ010000118.1:0-5700 GCA_964499875.1 uncultured Thermoplasmatales archaeon
TTCCCTACACGACGCTCTTCCGATCTAAGCGCTGCTAGATAGATACCATCTTCTCTATTCCCAGATATTCTATTACAAGATATAATATTATTGGTGGATGAACAAAAAGAGATGCCCCATCCTTTATTATCTGAAACATTATTATTTGATATACTATTGTTATTAGAGAAATAAGATCTTAGACCATCACCTTTATTATCTACGAGGTCATTGAATTTTATAGCATTATCCGAGGAAAACATCAGGTAGATACCATAATAGTTTGAATGAATATCACAGCAGGTTACCACTGAGTGAGATGTGTTTACAAGTAATAATCCCTCATAGTTTCCTTCTAAATCAACGTTTTGAATACTTATATTATTACAAGAAATCAATCCAAAGTAACCGATTTCTGTAGAGTTAAAGAATAAATCCCTCTGTTTTATAATATAGTAGACGGGTTTATCATTGATAGTGTTCGTAGAATCTATGTTATGATAATAATGAGAAATTTTACATCCCTCAACACTTAAACCATATTTGTTACCTCTAATTATATTCTTGTTGAGGGTATTATTATTGGAGTATTCAATTAATATCCCTATTCTATTACCCTCTACTTCATTACCTTCTAGTATAGAGTTATCAGAGGAACGAATTCTAATCCCATCTTCATTATTATTTGATACAGTGTTATTAACAATAATACACCCATTGGAGTGTCTTAAAACCTCTATACCATATCCATATCTATTAAGCTTTATAGTGTTACCTAGAAGAAGGTTGCTCTTAGATGAATATATGGAGATCCCATCTTCCTCATTATTCAGTACAACATTATTTGAGATAATGTTATTATCAGAATGTTTTAAGTAGATACCTATCTCATTATTGATGATAGTATTATTTTCAATACAACAATGTTTAACCCTACTGAGTTTAACTCCTGTATTATTTTCCTCTGTAAATCTTCTACCACTATTACATATGGTGAAGCCATTAACCACTACATTATCAGCGGTGATATAGACAACTCTTCCATGTTCACGACCATTAATTGTGACGTCTCCCCCTGCAATGAGAGTAATCATCTTATTCACAACAATATTCTCATAATATATCCCAGGATAAACATATATCGTATCTCCATCAACTGCATCATTGATAGCGGATTGTATACTACTATAATTCCCTGGTCCAGATCCACCGACATATAATACTCTTCCATGATTAGATAGGCTATTTACTTCTGGAAACCAGTTAAATGTTGAGATACAAAGAGTTGATAAAATTAATATAAAATAGGTTTTATTCATTTATCGTCTTCACCTCCATGGTTCTCTAGATGGATACCAGTCAAAGTTAATCCATGGAATCGATAGATAACCATACAACCATACTCTACCTCTGATAATTTTTACTCCAAATCCTATCCAGTCATCCCAGTAGTTTCTAATCCATTTATTACCCAAGGTGAAACATCTATAGAAGAAGAAAGCATTCTCATCATTTGATATAAAATTGTTATAGGAGAAAGAGTTCCTACCACTTAGATGAGTGTATACTCCATAACTAAAGTTTGATATAGTATTACCTATGAACTTGTTTCCATAGCTACGGTAGAGATCTAAACCATTCTCAACATATTTACCTCTACTACCATCAATAATATTATGAGATATAGTGCAATTCTTAGAGTAGAAGACTTCTATACCTTCCTCTACATTTTTTATATAATTGCTAGCAACCTCTATAGATTTAGAGTTAGTAATTATTATTCCATATCTCCATGGAATAGAGTAGAAATACGGTGATAATATTATTTTACCTGTATTGATTATCTCATTATCATATATGTAACAGTTAGTGGAATCAGATATTTCAATACCCTTTCCTACATCTTTAATACTTTGATTTGTAACCGTAATATTATGACATCTCATCAATATAACTTGACCAGTAGGGTAATCGATTTTTTGATCACTACAACCCTCTAGATATATTATTGGTTTATCATCAACACTGTTATCCTCGATGGTATTATTATAAGAATCACCAATTATTATTCCACCACCTTTAATAAATCTATTATTTTTTATTATACACTCTTTGGATTGAGAAATTGAGAAACCATAAATGGTTTTTATCACAGTATTGTTTATCAAAGTATTATGATTGCATTCATAGTAGATACACACTCCATTTATACAATCAGTTATCTGGTTACTATAAATAGTGTTATCATCACAATTGGTTATTAGATAGATTCCATCAAGAGCATCTTGAATAGTGTTATTGAAAATAGTATTATGAGACGAGGTTAATAGATATATACCTTCCCAGCCAGTTTTTTTAATCTTATTATTATATATATTGTTACCAGTTGTATCTTCTAATATCATTCCACCATCATTACCATGGAAATATGAGTCAGTTATGATATTATTCTTACTTGGTTGCTCTATAACCACTCCAATACGATTACCATGGAGATAAAGATTTGATAATATATTTTTAGAGGATAACACTCTTATAGCGGCTTCTTCACCACCTCTAAGTTGAAAATCTCTTATAGTTACTCCATCAGCGTTAATAACACATATATCCCCCTCGGATTCACCACTGATGACAGTATTATTTCTACTCTCACCAACTAGATTTATTGATAGATTTATAACTATATTCTCATAGTATGTTCCATTGAAGACAAAGATTGTATCACCACTACTAGCGTTATTAATTGCATCCTGTATATACCTATAGGGATGCTCAATGGTTCCATCCCAGGGACCATTAGTGTTATCATCATCAACATAGATTATATTCTCATTGCCTGCCTTGGTAGTTATGGATAAGGTTGATATCAGTAATATAATAATAAAGAGCAACCTCTTAACCATTTTATATACCACTCCCATCTATATCATGAGGTTTCAAAGCTGGATACCAATCAAAAGTATACCATGGGACATATTCATTTATAAATCCAAGATATATATCTCCTTTTATAGGTCTAGGTATAATACCTGGCCAATCATCCCAATAGTTTCTAAACCAAAAATTACAAAGTGATTCACTAAAAGAAGCATGCCCTCCAAAATTGCCTATAAAATTATTCCTTAGTATACTATTACCATGGCAACCTCCAAGGCTAATACCGATCTCATTGTTTAGCATTATATTACAGTTATAGATCTTGCTATGAACAGAACCTCGGAAACATATACCCACCTCATTGTTTGAGACATTACATTTACATATCTTGTTATTATGGGATATCCAGAGTCCCTCAATGCAGATTCCAATCCCGTTGTTCACTATGTCACAATTATAGATCTTATTATTATAACATTCCCAGAAAGAAAAACCATACTTATTATTTGATATGTAACAGTCATAGATTTTATTACTACCAGAAAAAGCAGATGAGACTCCACTACATGTATTGTTCACTATATAACAATTATAGATTTTATTGTCAGTGGATTCACTACCACCTAAGATACTAATGCCATCTTCATTGTTTACTATATTACAATTATGAATTCTAACATTTTTAGAATAAATTAGGACACCAGAATATATGTCATCGTTTATGCTATGGCGAAACCCTAAATCATTATGGATATTTTGTACGATGTTTTCCTTTAAAACAATACCTTTAGATATATACGTTGATGCTCCAGAATAATTAATTCTATCCACCCAAATTCTATTACTACAATAGATAAGGGAATGCAAACCAACGTCTTCATCTATATCAACAAGAAAGCTGTCGCCCCATATATTAGAAATACAAGTAAATCCACTGTTACCGAATTCACCTCCTGAATTATTTAAATCATTTGATGTACTGACACCATTAATGCCATTATTTTCATCATATGTTATCTTAACATTCCAAGAATCCTCATAGTAACCAGGGTTACCTCTAGTGTCATTAGAAAAAGAGAGAATATTATCAGTGGAACCTTTGCTGCTATTACGTATGGTGAGACCTGTGATCTCTACTTCATCTGCGGATATATAAAAAACATTGCCTTTACCATACCCATCAACAAAAACAACATCTTTATCCTCACCAACTATTCTCACAGGTTTATAAACAATTACATTCTCATGATATACACCTGCTTTAACATAGATAGTATCACCAGGATTCGCATGATTTATGACTCCCTGTATACTAGGATAATCATCTGGTACAACAATATCCCAACCTTCATCATCCATAATATGCATTACTGATGTAGACACATTAGAAATAACTATTGGAAGAATAAAAACTATAACACCAAAACTCCTCACCCAGAACCACCTCCTATATCATAAGGCTCCTTTGCTGGATGCCAATCAAAGTTTAACCAAGGGATTACGATTACCCGAGGGATAAAATCCTCATAGATTCTGATTATAATTTTACCAAAAATAGGTTTTGGAATACACCATGGCCATTTATACCAGTAATTTCTAAACCAAAAGTTGAAATAGGAATTAGTGAAGCCGGAACGATGGAAGTTTTTTATGAAATTATTTTCTCTAAGGATGTTGTAAGAAGAACCCTCTATCTCAATACCAGCATAGTTATTGTTTATGCTGTTCCTACTAACATTATTATTAGATGAACATTCTAGCCAGATACCATAGAAGTTGTTCTCTACGTTATTCCCATTAATGGTATTATTAGATGAATGACTCAGCCAGATGCCATGGGGGTTGTTCTCTATGTCATTCCCATTAATGGTGTTATTGGATGAATAATCTAGTCTGATACCATGCCATCTTTTGTTACCTGTGATGTTGTTACCACTAATGGTATTCTTAGATGAATAGTATAACTTGATACCATCCTTATTATTACTTACGGTGTTTCCACTAATATTATTATCAGATGAGAAACCAAGCTGGATACCTACATCCATGTTTGATAGGTTAAGATTCTTAATAATGAAACCACTGCAATTCGCTAGTATCACCTGAGCTGCATCACTTGGAACAACAACACCTACTAAGTTTTTATAATAACAAATAGGTCTTCCATTTACATTGTTATTTTCAATTAAATGAGTACTCCAATGATTTTTGCTGTAACCCTGGATCATTATTCCGCTTAATTGGAATGTGTTATCAAAAATAATTTCTCTAGATGAATGATATACTTGGATACCAAAGTCATTGTTATTTAAGCTGTTACCATTGATAGTATTATCAGATGAATGATCTAACACGATACCATAGTAGTTGTTACTTATGTTACTACCACTGATGATGCTATTAGATGAACGATGCAGTCTGATACCAGCTAGGCAACAATTCCTTATGATATTCTCATGGATATAGTTATTGTTTGAGTGGATTTCTAATCCATCAGTTGCATTCTGTATTATGAAACCAGAAATATCTACACTAGCAGTTTTCTTTATTGTATTGATTCCTTTTCTACTATCTATAATAGGTTTACCTTTATCATTACCTCTTCCTAACTCTCTGGGTATACCCCTCAGGGTAACCTGTTTATGTATGTCTACACTTTCATAGTATGTACCACTATAAACCTCGATTATGTCTCCAGAAGTAGCGTTGTCTATTGCATCTTGAATACATGTGTAATCCCCATCTCCTTCATCATCAACAGTAATTATACCTCCTTTGCTGGAACTAGGGGAATTGGAATACCATTCTTTTTCTGGTAAAGATTTTGGATAAATAATACCATCA
>CAZCPZ010000119.1:0-5697 GCA_964499875.1 uncultured Thermoplasmatales archaeon
TATTTTTCAATCTTTTTCTATTTAATTCTATCTTCTAAGATGCTTTCTATTTCATCTACTATTTCTCTGAAATCTGGTAGTGAACCAATTATTAGTCCCTTGATGTCCTTATACCACATGTTCTCTTTCTCCCATATCTTATCATAAAATGTTTTTAGATCAAAACTTAAGTTGTAGATCCTGAGTTTCCTTGAGATTATATTTCTATCTATAGATACACCTCTTTTTAGTAGGAACCATAGATCATATATATCTAGGTTTATCCCTGGTTAGTATACATCTAATCTTCTCTGCTACTATCTCACTTGGTGATAGAACATTGATTCTAAAAGATGGGATTTCCTGGTAGGATGGTATAAGCATTTTCTCTTCTATAAGTATTGATTTCTCTCTTCTACTAATATTTATTGTAACCCTTGACATACTGTTCTTGCTGCCATCATATAGTGGCCCTCTAACGTTGAGTCTGATAGTGATCTCATTACCATATTCTATTTTCTCAGTTATTGTATGATGCATACCTAGATAACTTAGTCCTCTAACAATTTTATTTATCATAGAGTCTATATCAAAACGTTTACTAGACAAAGTGAAGTCTAGATCCTCACTAAACCTGTTAAGGTTATAGAATTTGTAGAGAGCAGTACCGCCTTTGAAAACTAGTTTTCTACTGAAATCAGATGAGAGATATAGTAGGATTTCTAGTATATAGTCTTTCTCTGCATTCCTAATAGGTAGATGTTTCATATCAGCGATTCTACTAATCTCCTCTTTGGTGATCAATCTCTACACCTCTAAATGTTTACTATGACACCCCATTTCTCATCCTTCCTCCCCTTAACTGGTTTTGAGTAATCAAGGGGTATAACTGTTTTATATATAAGTGGTAGAAGTCTATCAGCTTCTCTATAACCAATGGAGTCTAATATCCATCCTATCCTCTTTGCAAGTCCTTTATTCTTCATTCTAAGAGCATAACTGAGGAGTTTCTCAAGAGAAAGATCTTTTGTATTCTCTATTATCATAGAGTATATCTCTGCTAATGAGATCCTCTTCAATAAGATAGCATCTAATAGAGCCTTCTCTGCTTCCCCCATGAAAACCTCGAAACCTTTTACATGTATCTTGTTGAATCCGAAGAAATAGATGGGCTTAATATGGTTAAAAACTATCTTTGTCTCCATATACTCTATATATTTCCTACTCTTCATCTGAGTAGTCATAACGTTTATCTCGCTGGGTAGTTGCTCTGTCAGATTATGGTATCTGAGTGCACTCCACAGAGAGATATAGCTAGGCCAAATGATTCGAGAAGCAACTATGAGAGGATCCTCCTGTATAGTGTATACGTTTCTCTGGAGTCTAAATACAAGACCTCTCTTCAACAACCTATTTAGATAAACCTTAGTATAATCCTTATCTTTACCTAGTATCCCTGCTAAGATATCTAGATTAAAAGTTGGATACAGCTGTAGTTTCTTATAAACTTGGAAATAATTCATATTCTATAACTTAGAACAACAAAATCTTTATAAAATTTTCTAAACAAAAGTTATCATTTTTGATAACTTTTGGAGTCTATTCTTATTGATGTTGTTTGAGCATCCAGAAGGGGGTTTTATCGAGGATTGAGGGTAGATTAGAGTTTAAGATCATCGTATAGAAGAATCTAATACCATCAGTATTTTGGAATCGGTACCACAAGATATGGGAAATGCTAACACCATAATTTGGGAAACGTTACCACTAGGGTTTAGATAACAGTGGGATGGGATAGTTTGTTTCTTGTTGTTTTGTTTGTGTTTTTATCTTGAAAAAACCTATTTTTTCCATCCATGGTTCCATCTTATCTCTAGATAGTTTTATATATACTATGTTGTCTAGTTTAGAATAGGTTTCTTATTCCCATCCCATCCCTAAAGTGTTAAGTATGTAGTGAAACTTTTATAAATTGTTGCACTATATAGTTAACGATATGAATGATGTTGTTGGTGGCATAATAAAGGAGTATCTAGAGTTAAATGTGGATTTAATTGAGAGGGAGTTGAAATTAAAGTTGGTTGATGGAAAAGCATCAACAGTGGTTGGTGTTAGAAGGAGCGGGAAAACCTCACTACTATTATACTATTTCCAGAGGTTTAGAGAGGAGAATAAGAGCGTCGTATTCTTCCCTTTCGATGATGATAGAATATATCTCCCTGATCTAGAGACCTTTAAAAAGGTTATAAAAACTTCTAAGGAGATATATCCTGATAAGAGAATCTATTTCTTCTTTGATGAGATTCAAGAAGTTAAGAATTGGGAGATACCTGTGAAGAGATTAGTGGAGCGAGAAGAACACTTTGTATTTTTAACAGGTTCAAGTTCAAAACTACTCTCAAAGGAGATAGCAACACAGCTTAGAGGAAGAACTGTGACTCAAGAGATATACCCTTTCTCCTTCAAGGAGATACTAAACTTAAATGGTATAGAACCTGCAAGATATTATACAGAGGGAGAGGAATCTAAGATTAAAGCTTTGTTAAGGAGGTATCTAGAGTATGGTGGATTCCCAGAGATCTGGACTAAGGAGAATCTTGTTGAGGAAACACTGAAGAGCTATATTGATGTAATGTTGTATAGAGACCTAGTTGAGAGATTTAATATAAGGAACTATAAGGCTTTGAAGTTGTTTCTAAAAATAGTTGTAGGTTCCTTCTCCACCAGGATATCTATTAATAAGATATCAAATTATATGAAAACATTGAATATCGATGTAAGTAGAAACACTTTGTATAACTATCTAGAGTATTGTAATGATGCATATATAGTATATCCTGTTAAAAGATTCTCCTCTTCTCTAAGAGAGGTTGAGCAAGGTAAACCAAAAATCTATGTGGTTGATAATGGTTTAATCAATGTTTTTGCACACAAAACATCTGAAGATATGGGTAGGTTAATGGAAAACCTTGTCTTCATGGATTTAAGGAGGAGATATAGAGAGAATGAGGGAATATTCTATTATACAACAAGGGGTAACAGGGAAGTGGATTTCCTAATAAGAGAAGGGGGTAGAATAAAACAGCTTATAGAGGTAACTTATGATTTAGATGATGAACATATCAGGAAGATGTTTACTGCTCTAGAGGAACTAAGAGCTAAAAATGGTGTCATAGTTACTTGGGATACCATAGATACTATTAGGCAGGGTAATAGGGAGGTTAATGTCATACCACTGTGGAGATGGCTTATAGCAAAATAATTCTGCTACTCTAATTGGGATCTGATTTTTACTATGAATCTAGGGATTTAGGGATGCTATGATTCAGGAAAAGTCGCCTCTAGAGATATAGGAAAATGGTGTCACTAAGATTTAGGAAAAGATACCACTAGAATATGGGAAATCTTTTACCACAAGATTTGGGGAAAATAGTTTTATAGGGCTACGAAATCTAGGATAGAACTAGAAGAGTTGGGTAGGTTTAATATCTTGTTTTCAATAGGGTTACAGGATGTATAGAAGAAGGATTACTCAGAAGAGTTTCCATGGTTAATGGTATGGCTGGTGTCTATGTGGAGAAGACCACTAGGGTATAGGATTCAATAGTAGGTTCATCGAGAATTATTCTAATTATATGTTTTTTTGGTGAGTTAAAACCTCAATGTTTCTTATTCTTGTTGTAGAAACTCTAAACCCTTCTTTAACTCATAAACTACTGTTTTAAGATCTGGAATAGGAAACACAAGCCTTGAGAGTTCTCTCTCCCAATAAGGTTGCAGTATCTCCTCTATATTCCCTGGTAATAGTTGATCTAGGTTTTTAAACTCTATTTGTTTTACTCTGCACTTCATTAGAAATAGTTTTCTTAGTTTTTCGTTGTCCACCTTTAAATCTAGCATTCTCCATATATCATAATAGTCTCTACTTTTATTCCTCTCTATTAATGCCCTGAGTTTCTCAGCGAATATCTCCTCTATGAACATGACTTTAACTGAAAACTCTGGGTAATCGAAATAGGATTTTTTAACCATCTCTATTAAAGAATCCTCTAACACCTTTTCTCTAGTTATATCTATCTTAACCCAGTTCTTACCTAATATTGCTTGATATTGAATCTTTAATTGGAGATACCCTATATTTTGATATCTACTCTTCAATCTAAACTTTAATCCACTCTCCTTTTCAACTATCTTAATAGCTTCCTCAACATCTATATCTTCTAATTTTCCATTGTCATATGAGAAATATAAGTCCTCAGATAATCTCCAAGTTTCTGGGAAGAATATCTTAGATAGAGCTGTTCTACCTTTAAAAACCACTTCTAGAGTAGAAAAACCAAATAGTAGCCACCCAAGTACATAATCCTTCTCAATCATGCCTAGGCTAAGATTCTTTTCTCTTGCCTTTTCAAGTAACTCTCTTTCTATCAATCGATACATCCACCTCTCAGGTTTTATATCCTTGTTTATAACTAGTTTCCATCTACTGTTGTATACTCCTCTTCTTGGTGAGAGTGGATCAAAAATGCTATAGCCTTTTGATAGAGTAGTTTTAATCTTATATTCTATGTTACATACTTCTAGGATGTATCCGAATCTCTTTAAGGCGGTGAGATTACCCATTCTAGTTAGATATTCTTCTATTAATTCCAGGTTTAGCTCCTTGTGGTTGAAGAATATCGCCTTTGCAACATCATCTATACCATCAGCATGCTCAGGGTGATCTAAGCAGTCTGCAACTGTTTTTTCTCTATCTGAGATATTTACTTTCCTACCCTCTATATCCATGGGTTTGAAACCAAAGAATTTTTTCTCAGAGAGTTTCACAAAATAGAATTCAGAGTATAGAATTTTCAAGGGTTTCTTTGCTTTTAGATTAGCGATGAAAACTGTTCTAGGAATCTCATCTGTTAAACCATGGTAGTTTAATGCAGACCAATAGCCAATATAGTATGGTTTAGCTAGGTATGAAGCTACTATGAAGTCATGGAGTATAAAAGAATCTGCTCCTTTTGGTCCTATCTCCATTGGAACTATAGCATATAATCCTCTCTTAAGAGGTAGAATCCAGCCTTTCTTTGAAAGCATATAGAGGATCTTCTTGGGGTTATCGATAATCTCTCTTGCATCATCTATAGTGAATATCTCCTTATCTCTCCTGGCGAGAGTAATAGAAAGGATTCTTTATCACCCAAACCTCTATATTTTTTTGTAGTTAGTTCCCTCATACGGTACTAATTACAATATTTGTTTTGTATATTTCTATCAAAAAGGTTTTTTATTATGCTTTTTATCATGCCAATAGATATAGAGGCTTTATCTAATCTAATGTTTTTTCGTATCAAGTTTTAGATAAAATGTTCTGTAACGTTCAATCATGGGATGAATAGCAATCAAATTGGTGGCTGGGAGTAGAATATACTAAAAGTTTGGAGATGGGATAATGCCAGATATATGGAGAATTTTGGTATCACTAGGTTTCGAGTAGAGAGAATCATATTCCAGGAAATCATTAGTACTAGGATATAGGAAACGATACATTAGGATATATGGGAATTTATTACCACTAGGATATGGGATTTACTATCACTAAGATTTAGGAAAAGATAGCACTAGGATTCAGGAAAAGTTACCACTAGGATTTGGGAATTGTTACCACTAATTCTGGAAGATAAAACCTAAAAATTGTGGGTATCTAAGGTTATTATTCTTGATATA
>CAZCPZ010000120.1:0-5667 GCA_964499875.1 uncultured Thermoplasmatales archaeon
ACACCACTCCTACTATACAACACACTAGCAACGATTTCTTTTCTATCATCGCCATCGAGATCCGTAACAACCACTTTGTTAACGCAACCAATATCATCGCTTTGCCACTCCAACTCATGAGTTACTGCATTAAAGATATAGATATATCCATGGTAAATATTACTGGCAAAACCCGTACATGTTCCAACAAAAATCTCATCTATATCATCTCCATCAGCATCCTCAACCTCTATCCAACGAATCTCACCTATATCTCCACTTTGCCACAGAAGTTGATTTCCACAACCTTGATTATACAGCTCCTGTATTTCAGCATCGCTCAAAACTCTATTATAAATACGAACTTCATCTATAATACCATACCACGAATGCTCAGTAATCCAGTTGTCTAGAGTTGGAGCACCTATGCGCAAGTTTACCGCTGAACCAACAGGATACGAATGTGGAGAACCAGTTCCTACTAGATTACCATTTATGTACAACTTAACACTATTGGAGTCCAAAGACCCATCCCACGTTCCACACAGAAAAGTCCAACTAGTTGAAGAACCAGGAATGTCAATCCAATCTCCCTGACCACTACTATCTTTTACTCCAAATTCCCATTGATTATCATTAAACTCATCGATCTTCATGAAAAAACCGTAGCTATCTCCTCTTTCTCCCCCATTTGCTATGATGTAATAATTCTCTCCCGGAACTATTGATTCTGCTTTAACCCAAACACAAACTGTATATGGTGCCGTATTCAAAACAGGGGTTTCGAAATCCACATAATCATCCATCCCATCAAAACTAAGAGCACCATTTATCCGCCCATTGCTAATCCATGTTGCACCATAAATTGTTCCATCATTACCATTACCAGAATAATCATGAGCTACATTACCCTCTCCTTCATCAAAACTCCAATAGGCAACTAATCCTTCTTCTGTAGGTTTGTAGTAGTACGTACCCTGATTGTTTGTTTCATCTGTCTCGTCTATTTCATTATATGAATCCGCATAGACTTGATACTCACCTTCTATACAATCGATGGATATAATTCTGGCAACTGATCCACCTGCAACAAGACCAAAAAAAATCTGATCAATTACATCACCATTTGGTAGAGTAGCAGAAACGGTAAACTCTCCAGCATCACCATCACCAATGTTGGATACTGTAAATGTCAGGTCGCAACCACAATCAGTTGAGCATTGGCTTATAGTGATATCTGAAACAACAAGATCTGGCTTCCTTTCTGGTTGGCATGGCATCCAAGACACAACTACGTCTTTTGTCTCACTATTACACATTCCATCATTATCACAAACGGTAAGTGTGACATGATATGTTCCATCTGCAGTATAAGTATGAACTATATTCTCGCCGGTACCAGTAGAACCATCACCGAAATCCCAACTGTAACTTACAATGGTTCCATCAGGATCATAACTACCAGATGCATCAAAGCGAACATCTCTACTCTCACATATAAGCTCCCATACAAACTTTGCTCTAGGTAATTCTGGTAATATCAACTTATTTGATTTTGTCACCATTCCATTAACATCATCACCAGATGAATCATATCCAGTACATCTAAGTGTATTTACGATCTTGCCATCCGTAACAGGCTCTGCCCCTGTGACAGTATACGTTGTTGTACCTGTCCAATGCTCCCCTGGAGCTAATACTACATTTGTCGCAAGAGTCGCCTCAGTACCATCCGGATAAACGTCCCATATCCTAGTCAAAGTCATTGTTTTCGTATCATCTGGATTATAGACACCCAAGTAATAAGTCACTACGTCACCTGGTTTTACCTCAAGATCCGACGGATATGTTTCTTTACTTAAGCCAACAGTAGCACCAGCTGCTGTTGTAGGCAATGTAATTCTTGTAGATATAACACTTGTTCCAATGAACAAAAGGATTATAGCAAAAGAAAGTATCTTTTTGAACAATTTCTTATCTACATATTCTTTCACCATACATCCTTCCACCATAAACTTATTCCTCCTTTTTTATCTCCCCTTACATCTACTATTTCCTATTTTCCTATATCTACTTATTATCTATCTACTTGCTATTCTACTTCTACTTACTATTCTACTTATTCTATATTCTACTTATTCTACCTACTATTCTATTATTCCACTTTTTATTTCTGTTATTTTTCTCTAATTTTTCTAATTTTGTAGCAGTCTTCATTATCTCTTCTTATTCTCTCTTATTTCTTTCTATACTATGCCTCCCAGCTAGAGGATCCAAAATAAATATCCTCCCAGGTCTCCTAGGGAGTTATATCTTGGATACTCCAAGTTTTTTTCTGCTTTTTTATTTTTTATGTTTTTTCTGCTTTCCGTTGATTTTATTTTCTACGGGAAGTAATATAAAATATGTTCTTAAAATTTTTGGATTTTAAATTGACATCAAACACCAGAGGAGGAAGATATTAACCCCAAAAACAATATAAACTATCTAATGGAAATTCCATCTCTGTTACCGCACTTGTAACCCCTCTCGAAAACCATTTACCCCTCACATTTGTCTAAAACTTGGTTGGTAATATATTGCTTATCACCTCAAACAAAAACTATCATTAAACTCATTATCTCAAGTTATTCTCCACCCTACTCTCCACCTAAGCTCTATCATCTGTCAACCCAAAAATCTATTCTCACCAACTAAAAACCTACAACAAATACAATCTAACTAAAAAACCTATATCTACCAACTAAAAAACCTATACCTAGCAGTCCAAGAAAACCTATACCTACCAACCAAAAACCGTATCCAGAATATGGTTGCTAATAATCATCTAACACTCATCCAATCTTGCTATACAATATCAAACTACTCTTTTTACACTCAACATAAATACACTACGCCTAAATCCCCAACGCAACCACTAACCCTTGGTTTAACAATAAACAATAACCAACCCTCATAACCCACTAGGTAACTAAAGAATAACTAGAAACTAAAACCTACACATATACACCAACCAGATACTAGATACAAAATATAGTTGGCACCATGCATTGAAACTTTTTCATCAACAGCCCCATCCCCGTTTATCTTCAACATATAACTCAAAGCCTCAGGACTTATCTTAATCACGAGATAGTAGGTATCATAACCAAAAACCGTTTTTCCAGAATATGGTTGGTACTCTGGATCTAAAATCTGGTTGGTGTCTACTCATCAGATGAATTTAGTCGGGAATCTATTCTGGATAAAAAATTGTACTACAATATCATAAAATAGAGGCTTCTATTTCGTAGAACAAGATAAAGAGATAGCAGGATTAGTTCACCTCTCTGATCTCACAGTGTGAAGGAAACGATGAATCATTCAGATTATATTATATTCCAATAAAACCTCTCATCAAAGTGTTATAGAGTTCCCCATCTAACCCATTGGAGTAAGCACAACTTCGTTTTCTGAGGTATAGGTAGATTAGATAAAGAGCAAGGGATAAGATTACAATAATGATTCTATACCTTACTTCCACTAGCGAAACGCCAAAGTGGAATTGTATCTATACCTTGAATCCTAGATACTTCACTTCTCGTGAGTATAAATTTATTTAATGTTTTTCCAATCTTTAACTTTTTAAGAGACTCTACATCCTTATGTCTCAACTCACCAGTATATTTTACTTCAACTGCTTTGTTTCCAACAATAAAATCTATCTCCCTATCAAAATCTTTGTAGTAATAAACATCACCCTTGTTTTTGAGAAGCAAATAAACTAGATTTTCTGCTAGAGAACCAATATTTCCTTTCCCAGTGTATACAACTTTTATCCCAGTATCCGAGGAATAACACTTCTTAGGTGCAATTTTTCTCACATTTGGTTTCCCATACTTTTCAACAAGATGTATAAGATAAGACTCCTCAAAGTAACCTATGTATCTTCTTGCAGCATCGACTCCAACACCGATAATTTTACCTATTTTACTATACGTCATAGGTTTCCCAACCCTCTCCATGAGTAAAAGGAAAAGTTCTCTAAGCAACTTAGGATCACGAATACCATAGTGACCACATATATCCTTATATATAACATCGTCCACGAGGCTAAGGAGAACATCAGGGTCACGAGTCAAAACATACTGTGGCATACCACCTGTGAGTAGATAATCCTCAAGAAAACCCTCCATAAGATAGGGTTGAGAAACATCGTATTTCTCCCCAATGAAATCAAGGTATTCACGAAACAATAGAGGTCTTACCTCTATCTTTTTATATCTCCCAGTCATTGCAGAGCTTCTATGTCTAATTACAAGACTTGAAGAACCAGCTGCTACTACTAGTACTTTATCCTCAGTGTCATGCAAAACTTTGAGTTCATGCTCAAAATTCTTCCTGTAATGAACCTCATCAATAAGTAAAAGTATAGGTTCGCTTCTCTTAGCTCTTGTTACCCTACGAAACTCTCTTAGTAAATCAAGAATAGATATATTTTGAATCTCCGGGTGATCCATCGATGCATAAAATATTCTATTGGAACCAAACCGTGGGATACTCCTCCAAGCGAATTGCTTCATAATCGTAGTTTTCCCAACTCGTCTAAGACCAAACAAAATCACAGTCTTCTGGATTCTAAGAGCCTTCTCAATATCACTCAGATACTTCTTTCTCATCACTCCAGGGGGTGTATACTCCTCGCTCCACCATGGATTAAACAAATAGAGGGTTTCTTCAATCATAGTAATCAGAAAGACAATAAAACTTATTTAAATGTTTCTTATAAAAAACGAAGAAATCTTTAAAACCATCGTCCTATAAACGAAGAATCTTTGAATACTATTTAGATTTAATAAAAAACCGAATTTGGAGAGAATATAAAACAGAAAACTTGGAAGACATATAACCTGAAAGAGTTTCTTGATCAAAGACATAAAGAAAACCTTAGCCCCTAAGTTCTAGATAAGATTAACCTTCTTCATCTTCTCTAGCAACTTCTTCTTACCCTTATTATCCTCAATAAAATCCTCTATATATCTACTCCACTCATCTTCACTCATCATATTTTTAATAACTAATAGAACCTCTACAATAGCATTATAATAAACATGTGAACGATTTACGAACTCATCAATCCAAATCTTAGAGATCTTCAAAGCAAGACTCTTATTGAGACTCTCAATATAAACCCTTAGTTTATTAACATCTATATACTCTATGAATCTCTCCATCAATGTAACTGCATATTCTTGATTCCGCTGGAGTAAAACTTCTATGAAAACCTCTGCTATCGATACATCCTTAATATAACCTATAACCTCTCTAAGTCTACTTTCATCTATTTTTTCAATAAAAATCTTTAGTAGATCTATGTAATCCTCTAGTATCAATGAATCCTGTTCTAGAACCCTAGATATCATCCTCCAAGCCTCTGCTTCTCTACCCCTCCTATAAGTCTCATCTGCTACCTTGAGCAGGTTTGATGGGTATAAATCCTTGGATGAATTAGCTATATTGATGGCATCGTCGATAAAGTCATCATCCAATAACACAGACACAGCTGTATTACTACTACACTTATCTCTAACAATTTTTATAAAATCATCATATAGTTTATGTTTCTTTAACACATCTTTTACAGGTTTATACACCTCTGATTGGAAGGGGGTAGATGATAATGTTTTGATAGCTACATCCACTATCTCT
>CAZCPZ010000121.1:0-5638 GCA_964499875.1 uncultured Thermoplasmatales archaeon
ATTCCACCGGCGACTATACATTCTGCATCCCCTGCTTTTATTGCCTGTGCAGCAAGTACCACTGCTTTAAGACTAGATCCACAGACTTTATCTACGTGGAATGATCCAACCTCATATGGTATACCCGCTTGGATAGCAGCTTGCCTAGCTACATTCTGCCCGAGACCCGCTGATACAACGTTACCCATGATTACCTCATCTACATCCATTGGTTTAATCCCAGCTCGTTTAACAGCCTCTTTGACAACTATACCTCCTAGCTTAGGGGCAGAGTAGTCTTTAAGCATCCCACCGAATTTCCCTTGTGCTGTCCTAACACCTGATACAACTACAACTTCTCTCATATGCAGCCTCCTCCAGATTATAGAAGAAGAAACACCTCTCTAGGTTTGCTAGAAACAAGTTGTTGTTTAAAATGTTTTCCAAACCATTTGCATAAAAAAACAAAAAGAGAAAATAAGAGGAGAGTAAATTTAACCCTCTCTGGTTTACTTAGATGGTTCTCTGAGTTTCCTCCTAAGTATCTTACCGGATATAGTTTTTGGTAGTTCATCTACGTATTCAACGATTCTTGGATACTTGTAGGGTGCTGTGACTTTCTTAACATGTTCCTGTATCTCTTTTGTGAGAGCTTCAGATGGTTTATATCCCTTAGTTAATACTATATATGCTTTCACAACAGTTCCCCTTATACCCTGTGGATCTGGTACTCCTACTACTGCGCATTCTGCAACAGCGGGGTGTTCCATTAGGGCTGATTCTACTTCAAAGGGACCTATTCTATATCCTGAGGATTTTATAATATCATCTTTTCTACCTACGAACCAGAAGTATCCATCTTCATCCTTGTAACCTAAGTCTCCTGTGAAGTAGTAGTCTCCCCTAAAAGCTTCTTTCATTGCTTCTTCATCCTTCCAGTATTCCTTGAAGAGACCTGGTGGACGTTGTTTACCAATATAGAGTGCTATATTACCTACTTCTCCAGGTGGAAGCTCATTTCCATCATCATCAACTATTCTAACATCATGCCCAGGTGTTGGTTTACCCACTGAACCATATTTTATAGGCATAAAGGGGTAGTTGGAGAGTACGCACACTGTTTCTGTCTGACCATAGAAGTCATATATATCAAGTCCAAATGCTTCCTTCCAAACCCTTATCACCTCAGGGTTCAATGGTTCACCAGCACTCATACAGTGTCTAAGCTTCAACTTATACTTTGAGAGATCTAGTTGTATAAGCATCCTATATACTGTTGGTGGTGCACAGAAGGTTGTTACACCATACTTCTCCATAGCTCTCAGTAATCCATCTGGGTCAAATCTCCCAGGCGTCTCCCATTGAATAATAGCTGCACCAACTATCATCTGTCCAAATAGTTTACCCCAAGCCGCTTTCGCCCAACCTGTATCAGAGACAGTCCAATGTAAATCTTTATCTGTTAAAGCTTGTGCGAATCTAGCTGTAACCTCATGACCCAACGGGTAGCTATGGGTATGTAAAACCATTTTTGGATGCCCTGTAGTACCAGAGGTGAAGTATATTATCATGGGGTCACTAGACTTGGTTTTACCTACTTCCTTTGGTGAAAGCTCCTCTGATGCCTCACTCATCTCTTCATCAAAGTTATACCACCCTGCTCTTTTACCATCAACTAGCATCATGTATTTTAAGGATGGGCAATTAGCTTTAATTGCTTCAACGCTATCAGCGTGATCCATATCCGTTAGTACCATACAGGCTTCTGCACGGTTGATACGATACTCAATGTCTTTAGCGGTTAAGAGAGACGTCCCAGGCATTGGTATCACACCGAGTTTAAACATACCTATAAGCGCCATATACCACTCCGGTATACTCTGCAATATAACTAGTACTCTATCACCTTTCCTTACCCCTATCCTCCTTAGTACATTAGCAAACTTGTTTGATGCAACACTTAGATCATAGAATGTATGATATCTATCATGTTTACCTGTTCTATCAATTGATATCAAAGCTAGCTTTGTTCTATCCTCCGCCCATTTATCTACTACATCAAACCCGAAGTTGTAGTACTCGGGAACCTCCCATTTAAAAGATTTATAGAGTTTCTCATATGTATCCATATCCTTACCCATACTTCTCCTCCTTTTATAAGCCTAGTTGCCTGGAGATAACTATGCGCTGCACCTCAGAGGTTCCCTCTCCAATCTGACAGAGTTTAACATCCCTATAGAAACGCTCCACAGGGTATTCCTTTAAATACCCGTATCCACCGAATATCTGTATAGCTTTAACTGTTGCTCGCATAGCTATCTCAGATGCAAAAAGTTTAGCCATCGCAGCTTCCTTAGTAAAACGCTGATTTTGATCCTCCATATAAGCTGCTCTATATACTAGTAGTCTAGCAGCATCTATCTCAGTGGCCATATCCGCTAGCATCCATCGTATAGCTTGGAATTTCCCAATAGGCTTACCAAACTGTTGACGTTGCTTAGCATAAGCAAGGCTTTCCTCAAAAGCAGCTCTAGCTATACCAACACTCATTGCTCCTATAGCAGTTCGTCCTCGATCCAAGATCTTCATAGCTCCAATAAACCCCTCGCCTTCCTTACCCAATAGGTTCTCCTTTGGAACCCTGCAGTCCTCGAAGATTAATTCAGCGGTATGACTTCCTCTGAGCCCAAGTTTGTCCTCTAGTTGACCTACTTTAAACCCTGGTGTACCTCGCTCAACTATAAAAGCACTTATACCCCTAGCACCCTTGGTTTTATCGGTTTTAGCCATAACTACAACAGTCCAAGCAAGGTCTCCATTAGTTATGAAATGTTTTGTTCCATTGATAACCCATTCATCTCCATCTAATACTGCTGTAGTTTGAATAGAGGCTGCATCAGAACCAGCATTTGGCTCAGTGAGAGCCCAAGCAGCAAGTTCCTCTCCACTAGTGAGTTTCGGTAGATATTTACGTCTCTGCTCCTCTGTTCCCATTTCATATATATGACCGACACCTAGACTATTATGAGCTTCTACTGTTAAACCTGTTGAGCCGCAGACTCTAGATATCTCCTCCAAAGCAATCATATAACTTATCCTATCAATTCCTGCTCCACCATACTTCTTAGGTACAGTCATACCAAGTAATCCTAGTTTTCCCATCTTCCTGTAAACATCTCCTGGGAAATACTCTTCTTTATCAATCTTTGCTGCAATAGGTTTAAGCTCCTTTTCACAGAACTCTCTAACTGTTTTCTGAAAAACTTTTTGCTCCTCAGTTAAACTGAAATCCAAGATACATCACCACACCTTAGATATAGTAATCCTCTAAAAACCTTTAGGTGTTCTCATAGAAACATATTAAATATCATAGCGAAGACCAGTATTTGAGGAACCGTGATTATAGGTAAAAACACAGCTGATCTTCTACCTATGGTGTGCCATATAAGCCCGATCTCAGTATAATCAGTAGCTACTCCCGCCATTAGAAATATAAAACTATTCCCAAAAGCACCAGTTCTCCTAAAAATCTCAAAAGCTAGGGGTGAACTACCCTCTGAACACACTTCTATGATAGTAGCGAATATAAGAGTGAATAGCATTCCTATCCATGTTGGACCCATATACATCATAAATAGTTGATGAGGAATATAGGCTCTAGCAAGAGACGCCATGATCATTCCAATTATGAGCCACCATAGTATCATCTTAGTGAGCGCCCAAGAACCCTTCAACACTCCCACTAGGATATCTACTATAGATTGACTACGGTTTTTAATTCTCTTATGGATATCTAGAAGAAGCGAGAAATCCTCTTGATTATACATCTTATGTCTCCCCATAGCACAGTGGATACACTCGATGAATCCTCTTCTCTCAAAGTAGAGATAAATCAATCCTGTGACTAAAGCGATAACTATTGCAGCAAAAACAATGAGGAACGCTTTTAAACCAAAGAAACCGAAGAGTAGAATCGTTATAGGGAGATTAGCCCAAGGAGAAGCGAGGAGGAAAGCTATAACTGAGGATACATTTGCTCCCTTGCGATACAACTCCATAGCGATTGCGAGAATACCATGGGAACAAGCACTCATGAGGAATCCGAGTACAATGGAGTACACTATACTTCTCTTCTTATGTTGAGATAGATACCGCTCAATATACTCTCGTGGAACAAGATAATCAATCACACCGCCAACTAAAAACCCTAATAGGAGAGCCCACCATACCAAACTAATGTAATCAAAGAATGCTATAGAGAAAGCATACAATGGTGGTAAAAACAACCCAAGGATAACCAAAATAGAGGTTATAATAACTATGATGAATAGTTTCTCTCTATACCAGGTCACACCGGATTCAACACATCTATGATAATCTAAGGGATCATCAGAACAAGAAATGTTCCTCTCTCTAGAAGACGAAGTAACCATCATTCCTTCAACCTTTTTCTATGAAAACAATCAACTCTTTACTATTTCTTAGTTTTGGTTAAACCCTTACTCTCCTTCAAATAAAAAGATGTTCTCTTATCTTTGATAATCTATATTAAGTAGCATCAAAACGATGCATTAAACTCCACGAACCAAACACCCTATGAACACATTATATGGCAGATACCACCAGTGATTCGAAGAGAGAGCAAAAAACATGATCAACGTATTCAACCTCACTCAAAAAGAAGCCTCTGAGAAACTCGGAGTCACCCCAGCTGCAATATCTCAATACCTATCTGGGAAGAGAGGTAAAATGGAGATCATAGATGAGGAAATCCTTGAGGAGATTAGGAGATCAACTAAACGCATCATTAGAAGAGGGAGAAAAAGTTGTTGTTCAAGAAACCCGTCGTATATGTGAACTCATGAAAAACAAAGGTATGTTTTCCTTCCTCTGTGAGATCTATAAGGGAAAATAAGGAAGAAAAGAGCTAACATATCCCAGAACCTTTTCTTAATCAATATTCACTAGGGTGGTAAATACTCAAACTAATTCTTTTCTGAATTTAAATTCCAATTTAAATAAAAATTTACCCTCTCCTATATTTTACATTAATCATCTCATTTTTACCTAAAATTTCAATCAACATATATCCTAGGATTAAACCTGTTCTCTATCGATCAACATTAAATTTAAATATTTAACAATCAATGCGAATTACAACGGAGAGGATGGTGATGCTATATATGAGAAGTTCTTCTAGAATAGAGAAGAGTAAAGTATCAACCGTTGAGAACCAGAATTGGAGAGCTATAGGTTTAACACTCACAGGTTTTTTAATCATCTTTATGTTGTTCTCATCAAATACTACTTCTGCCTCTGTAGAGGGGAATCTAGTTGGAATGTGGCATTTCGATGAGGCAACTGGCGATACTCTATTTGATAGTTCTGCGAATATGAATAATGGTAAGATACATGGTGCTAGTTGGGCTACTGGTATAAATGGTAGTGCACTAAGTTTTGATGGTAAAAATGATTATATTGATATACCTGATTCACCTAGTTTAGATCCTTCTGGTGAATTCTCTATAGAGGTTTGGTTTAAATCGGATAAATGGTTTTCTTCTAATGGTTGGTCTGCTACAATTCTATCTAAATACACAGATTCCAATAATCAATTTAGAATAGCTTTTGATGAGAGTCAAAACGGTAGAATAGGTGT
>CAZCPZ010000122.1:0-5632 GCA_964499875.1 uncultured Thermoplasmatales archaeon
ACTAGAGGAGTTAAACAAGAAGATCTCTAATATGGAATCCAACAATTGGATTAAACATAACTAACTTTGAAGTAAGATTCGCAGATATAGAGGATCAAATAGAGGTGATTCAAAACCAGTTAACTAATCTAAATGATATCTTTAAAAACATGAGTAACTGGAGTACAACTAATAATGCTACCGAGGATATACTGGAGAAAGCCAATAGATTCAACTGGTTAACCAACCTAATATATGATCTAGAGGTTGATACAACTGATACTAACCCTAGAAATAATTTCTCTTATGATGATGAACATTATGCTAGAGACTTAGAAGACAACTTGGAATCCAAGGGTTATACTGTCTCTTATATCATCCTCCTCTACATGACTAATAACATGTTGAATTGGGATACGCTAGTTAAAGTAATATATTCAGATGATTACTATGTATTCATAGATCCTCAAACTGATGCAATTGTTACAGAGAAATATGATGGAGATGATGATGGAAGAACTGAGAGTATACTCAACCCTAGTATAAGTTTGGTGCAGAACTGGATTCAAACTCTAGTTAATACTAGTATGGGAAACGATGGTGAGTATCTAGTATTTGAATTCAATGACTATGAAACAGCTAGACTTTTTGATACTAGGGTGTATAAGAGTTATGAGGATTTAATGAAGGATTTAGAGGAGGATAAAACAGATCAAAAAGAATATGTTGAGGATACCCATGACTGTGATGACTTCGCAGAGGAATTAGAGGATGCCTTGGAGAAGAAAGGATACAGGGTTACTATAAAACTCATCTACTGGGAGGATAAGGATGGTGATATAATGGGACATGCAGTTAATGACGTATATCTTGATGATGGTAGAGTAGTAACTATAGAGCCGCAGACAGATGAAGATGTAACCAGTGTATACGATGATGATGGTGATGGAGAAGTTGAGACAGCTGAAGACGTAGGTTGGATTAGAAGTCAACTATGGCTCACTGCCTTCGACTACCTAGGTATAGGTGCCACGGATGGTAAATACTTGATATTTGAATACGAGGATAGAGATGATGTACCATTTGATTTAGACTAGGTATTCATAGAAATAACAATCCCAATACTAGGAATCCCCTGCTCCTCTCCACTTCATCTACTCTCACTTCAACATCTATGTATCCAAAACCAATTACGTTTATCTTAATCTCTTCTTCATCTCCCACTGAGATATCTAGAACTCCACTGAATTCTCTGCAACCAAATACAACTCCTCCATCTAATCTTATACTCCATGGTATAGAAACTGTTGTATCCTCAAGATTCTTAACCTTTATAGTTAATCCTAATCCACCTTCTATACTCGCTATATCTATAGTATACCAGTGGTTATAGTATACTCTATCACTCATCTCCCAGATACTTGCTATTTGATAGAAGGTATCGGGTATATCCTCTGGTACACAGTAATCATAGTTACTCCAATCTCTAGGAGGAGTATTAGGTTTATTCATAGGTAGATCACTTCTACCAGCAAGAGATGCGTCAACTTCAACTATATACTCTGGATCAGGGTTGATTTTAACCCAACCATGATTTAGAATCCAACCATCGAAAGCTTGATGGATATGAGGTTTATCTGGAGCAGATTGCACGTGATCCTTAATACTAGCGAGTATCATCCCTCTGAGATCAGGTATATTTCTAAGGGCTTCATCATATAGCCTCACTGCTTCTCTTAGATCCCAGTATCTATCAGCTTCCTCAACACTTGCTATACCCCTAGGCCAAGATCCATTGAAGACATTATTCTCTAAGAGTGCATGAGTAACTGGTCTAGAATAAAACCTTGCTACTCCATCAGTATACGCTGATAATGGGAAATCCTCATCTAACTCTAATACACCATTAAGGTTGAGATCCGGTGTTGGTAAACCTGTTCTTGGATCAATAACTGTTGTATAATGATGATCATTGTTTCCATCATGGAAAACAAGATTTATAGAACTATCATAACAGAGGTCGCTGTAATCTACTTGTAAAACCATTGGATTATAACCTAGATATCTAGGGTTAACAAAATTATTTGGAGAACAATTATGCCGGATAGGACCGAGATCTACAGTAGCAATCTGACTTGAAACAGGTGACTCCCATTGAATAATATATCTTAGATAACCCTTTAACTCCTCTCCATATAATGCTGCCACTGCTACAACAATGTTTCCACCATTTGATACACCAATCAACCCAATGTTATCATGTAATATGGGAACTGATACTACTTCATCTATACTACGACCCATACTATCTTTTAGTTTCCCAGCGGCATATAGTATTACATCTCTCAATGCTTTGATGCAATTCAAACCTCTATGATCATATACTCCATCTGATACTCTACCAGAGAAACGATCAACACCTCCAGGGAATAAGAAGTAGATCACTATCATATCTCTACATTTATCTTGATAAAAGTTTCTTAAACCACCAGGTGTATCAGCCCCAGGTACATAGATTATTATAGATGCTCCCTCACTGTATCTAGTCTCAACTGGGGGATATATTCTAACTGCTAGTGTTCCACCAGGGGTACCTGTGCTATCAGATGGTAGATCTATATCTATAATATTTGGTGTCCCCCTAGAGGAAACTGGGTTCCATGATGAGAAGCATGATAGTAGAAGTAAACCTACTATTGTAATTGAAACTCCTCTAACCATACACATTTTTATCCAAGATAATGTATACTATATTGTTATAACTAGTTTTTCCCTCCCTCTCTAATTTTTTTAGAATAAAATCAAAAAGGTTTTACTAATCCACCCTACTCATAATTCTAGGCTTGAGGAGAGAGGGTGGGATGAGAATTTCTAAACTAGTATGCGTACTACTATTTCTTTTAACACCAGGAGTGTATGGAGAATAGGGAAACTGAGCAGCATCAAGGGAATCCTTATTCACCTCCATCAGATGATGAAGATTTCAACAAGGATGCAGATAACATATCATTTATATTCCCAGCTAATCTAAGCGATATTGATTTCCCCGGTGGCGGTTTCAGTGCTTTTGGTATACATGCTGGTGGCCACCCAGAGGGTTTAGATCACCTATTGGGTTTACTGTAAATCCTCCGATGACCCCTTTTTAGCTACTGCTGATGGTACAGTATATATGGTTAACTAAGGGAGAGGATTATAATATATGAAACATGGTAAACGTTTTATGACGGAATACGAGTAACTTAGAAGTATACTTGTAGAGGAAGCTGTTAAGCAAGGTCAACCAATTGGATACCCAATTGAGATTTCTGTACATATTAATGGAGAAGAGCAAACAACCTTCTTCTTCGACTACTGGCTTATGGATCTATATAGAGATGATGGAGTCTGGGTTATGCCAGATATAAAACGTGGTAGTAGAGTTTCACCATACAAGTTAGAGAAGCCGTTGAAAACACATATTATGAGAATACGTATAACAAAGAACAAGGAGTGATCGTTGGTTCCTTTAATCCATATGAACCAAATCTAACAAATGAGATATTCCTTCACCCTGGTAACGAAGGGACACCTATTGGAGTATGGATCTCCTTGGAGCATAAATGGGTGGAAGATGGAATACCTGATAAGGTTACAGTTATAAGATGCATACAACGAGGATACTTTTTCAAGCTGATGATGAAACATATTATGGTATCTTCGAGGTAACTGAGGGGGCAACTCTTAAACTAGAGTACCGAGAAGATTCTTATCCAACGGAGTTCACTGATAAAGCTTTAACATTTGTAGCTCGATCATAACTTCAACCAAGACTTGAGGTTAGAGAAATTATCCAGTCTACTTCAACTATAAAACTGGTTTATTTAACCTCCTCAATCTTCTAGAGGCATAAGTTACCTCCGTTAACACTGTAACCTTGGCTAAAGAGGGGAAAATGATTTTAAACATATGTCCATCCATCATGCTGATGACTCAGGATCTCTCTGTTGAAGAATTACTTAGGAAAGCTAGGGAACCAGCAGAGAAAGCACCATTCATGCACTCCTTTTATAAAGGTAAGATACAGGTTTTACCTAAATGCGCTATTAGAGATCTACATGATTTCGATATATGGTATACACCTGGTGTAGCAGAACCATGTAAACTTATAAAAGAAAACCCTGAGGATGTATTTGAGTACACAAACAAAGGAAACCTTATAGCAGTTGCAAGTGATGGAACCCGGGTTCTAGGACTAGGAGATATAGGGGCTCTCGCAGGGTTACCAGTGATGGAGGGTAAAGCCTTACTCTTCAAACACCTAGGTGGAGTAGACGCAGTTCCACTCATGATTGATACCAAGGATCCAGATGTTTTTATACAGATAATTAAATGGGTTGCTCCAACCTTCGGTGGAATAAACCTTGAAGACATTGCTTCTCCTAAATGCTTCTACATACTTGATAAACTCAGAGCTGAGCTTGATATACCAGTATGGCATGATGATCAACAAGGCACTGCAGCGATAACACTTGCAGGGGTATTAAATGGTTTAAAACTAGTGGGTAAAAAACTAGATGAGGTATTATTCTCAATTATAGGAATCGGTGCTGCTAATATATGTATGATAAGAACACTTATAAAAGCAGGTGTACCACCTAGGAATATAATCGCTGTTGACTCCAAGGGTATACTTAATCAGAGTAGAGAAGACTTATCTAATCTCAAAGAGAATAATCCACCAAAATATGAGATAGCATTGAAGGTGAACAATGAGAGAGAAGGAGGTATACCAGAGGCTATCAAGGATACAGATGTATGTATAGCTGCTTCTAAACCAGGTCCCGGAACCATAAAGAAGGAGTGGCTTACCAAGATGAATGATGATGCTATACTATTTGCTGAAGCTAATCCTATACCAGAGATATGGCCTTGGGAGGCAAAAGAAGCAGGAGTTAGAATCATTGGAACCGGTAGAAGTGATTTCCCCAACCAAGTGAATAATAGCCTAGGTTTCCCAGGAATCTTTAGAGGAACACTTGATGTTAGAGCTAAAACCATTACTGATGAGATGCATATAGCAGCAGCTTATGCTATAGCAAGTGTAGCAGAGGAGAAAGGGCTTAGAGAGGATTATATTGTTCCAACTATGGAGGACTGGGAGGTTTTCCCAACAGAAGCAACAGCAGTGGCATTAAAAGCTATAGAACAAGGAGTTGCTCGTAGGAAACTTAGTAGACAAGAATTATATGAGATGGCAGAGGAAAAGATAAGGAATGCTAGAGAAAGCACGCAGATACTAATGAAACAAGGACTTATAAAACAACCAAGGTAGATTAAAACCTGAACATCTACCTTTTATTCCTCTAATCCTCTCTTAAAATAAAGTTTTAAAACCTCATCTTGGTTTATTTAAAAATTGGAGATGAAATTTACTAAATCAACTATTGAGATTAACCGTGAGTTAGGCGAAATCCGATATGACCGGTTAAAAAAGAAAAGTTTTGAAATAATAATTGATGAGTAAAAAAAGAAATGAGGTGGGATAGAAATGAAAAAAGTCCTGATAATTTCCTGCATTGTAATTGTGGCACTATCATCTGTAGTTTTAGTCAATCGGTGGATAAATGTTAGTGATAATGATAGTAAAAATTTTACGATTAAATTTAATTCA
>CAZCPZ010000123.1:0-5615 GCA_964499875.1 uncultured Thermoplasmatales archaeon
TCAAAAATAATTTGAGATGAGAGATTCTCCTCATCTCAAATTATTCAACACAGCAAACGGTTTAGAAATATTTATAAGTAACATTTATTCCTAGCTTTAATTAGGGTGCTGGGAGTAGACGGGCGGTTGACGGTGAACCCATAAATTTTTGGGTTCGCTGAGGAAAGTCCCCCCTCACTCTGGACTGGGAAACCGCGTAAGCGGTAGGGGTGAGAACCCCTGCAGAGGCGCAGAAACGACACAGCTCAAGGATAATGCGATGATTCACGTTTGGTGATGAGGTCTCCTTGAGATTTGATGAAACGGCCACTCTGCTCCCAGAGCAAGCCCAAATATTGGGATCAGTTGTCCAGACTGCCCAAAGGTAGGGCGCTTAGTCGAATACCGCCTAGAAACAGAAGGGGGCTTATGACCTACACCCAGCACCCTTCAACTCCTAGATAACATCTTAGGAATTCATCCCATAGTGTATCCTGTGATAATCTTAGTTTCTCATATTTATTAGACTCTGGTAGAGGATATGGAAAGATATTCTTATTATATAGTATCTTCTCCTGAGGGAAGTAGATGCTTAAACCATGAGAAGAATCACATTTAACTCCCTTGAAGTATGGTATCACCTTGTTGAGTTTAGATATAACTCTGCTGCATAACTCTTTGAGACTCTCATCCCTAGTCTTATCTCTTAGGTGTTCAACAAAATCTTGTATATCTATGAAACAATCATAAGCCATAAAGTCAAGGTAGATGTTTCTATAGACTGGTTCTAGTAGATAGAGTTTCGAGAAGCATCTACCATATTCCCTTGTTTCTCTCCTCACCATTCTAAGGGTTTTCTTCATATCCATTGTTAAATGGTTTATCAAGTACTTTGCAAGATAGTTTATTGATTCAACTAATTCATCTATATTGGAAGAGTTTATAACTGCTGTAGAATCATAGAATAACACTGTGTGTAACCCTGAGAATGGTAGTTTATTCAATAGTTTCTGCCACCAAGACAAGGTTTTATTATAGTAGGATTCCAGGTAGTAGAAAGCAAGTGGTTTAAGGTAACTAACTGCTTGTTTACCGAACTCCTCAGGTGTTAGATTACTATTATTCCTGATATCCCATGTAGCTTGGTAGAATCTCTCAACTAGGTGTTCTCTTGATAAACAATCCTGTGTTAAAACAAGGTAATCCACGTATGGTGCTACCTCGTATGCTAACTCGATTACTCCACTTGTACATGACCCAAATAATACATCGAGTTTATGATGAGTCCTGTTAACAACTTCTCTAAGTGTACTCGCTAACACTGGTAGAGTCATCTGCTTAGTTGGAGGATGCCTATCTGGTAAACAGAATCTCTGCCAACCAGTTCCACCTGATGCAAAGGGTATCAAAGCATAGTGTCTTGCAGGGTAGATCCTCATCATCTCAACTAGTAGTCTATAGAGAGTATAGTTGTTACCACAGTCTACTTCATCAGGCCACCCTAGGATATCATTTAACTCTACAAACTCTCCGTATTCATCCACATAGTATAAGCGAAAATCACCAATCCCTGGTTGATCTTTAAAAACTATTAGATTAAAATCTTTTGTTGATCCAATCCTGGAGAGATTCTCAGTGAGAGGTGGAACAAAATCTGATATATTAGAGTCACCACATATATAGTAGATAACCGTCCAGTTATCTAATATACTAGATGAGTTAACACCTACGGGGAGTATTGTTGGTGTCACTAAAAATAGTAGGATTAACAGTATTTTTAGATGAGTCTTCAAATTCATCCTCCCCTCCTTAGATTCTTAAAAATTATTTAATGATTTCCTTCATATAATTGGGGGGATCTACATTTCATTTTTAGAATAAGAAGTAAGCAGTGTTTTCTTCCTTTAAGAGTATGAAAGTTTTAGATTATTAGAGTTGTGAAGTTAATGGAGATATAAGAGATTATTATCAACGTATAGAGTATAATCCAGGCTTTTAAATTCCATTTCCTGATATCATATCCATCCATAGGTGGAAGTGGGAAGAAATCTATGAAGATCATCATAATAGTGTATGTGAACATCATCTGCAGGATGATAGATGGGTAGAAGAGGTTCCAGAGGAAGACCACTAAAACGAAAACATAGAGTACTATTGATATTAGATACATAATTCTCCAAAGATTCTTCCTCTATCCTGGGTATAAAGATGTAAAAGAGAAGGTGTTTCCAAGGAAAGTACTAGTTAATGTTAATAGTGCTCCAAATGGCCAGAATACATGCTCTGTTTTCACATTATAACGATAACAGAGGTATTTCCTTAGTGTTTCTTTTAGGAACCTACTATTATAAGGTTGAGGAGGAACATACCTAGTAGATCAGTTAACTCACCAGACCAAGTCCAGCTCATAGCGATTGAGAAGACAATAGCAGATGCTATAGCAGCAACCATCTCTCTAGGATTGATGATTCGATGAATACTGAGTTCTCTTTTCTCCTCTTTTTGTGTAGTATTGTGGTTCTATCAATTATTGATTCTGAGGTGTAGTCACTAGCGAGTTCAACTAAGCCTCCACTAATGGTATTCCATATGTAGAGTAGGATTATACTTGTAGTTGTTGCAGCAATAGGTGTGTACCTAGATCCAAGTATAGGGTTTAGAGGTGAACGCTCAATTGCTTTATTCAAATCTATTATATTCTTCTCTCAACGTGTAGAGGATAACGATTTCCTTCTAATCCTAGGAGGATGTTAACTGGTGGAGCAACAAGTTTCTCTGAGATATTTATAGTATCGATGAGTTGATTAGTTAAAACATTGGTTTTACTACCCCCAAGTAAAACTATATATGTCTCGTTGAGTTCCTCTATCTCCTCTATACATGTATCCCTTTGAAACTCTATGTTTCTTATAGTGTTGATTTGTGTTTTCATTATAGTGAAAAAGATTTGATCACTAACACTTAGCTTGCTTCTCATTATAATTACTAGGTTCTCCTCATTTATTGATAGTAGGAATTCTCTGATTTTATCTCTTGCCCCCACAATGTTACATTGGAACCCTTAGTTGAGATAGGAGTTACTACTAGAATGAAGAGGGTGGTGAATATTATATGGATTTTCACAGTGGAGGTGAAAAAGATTATATTAAAATATTTACTTCCTCATAGATTTTTTCTCCTCGAAGTATTCGAAGGCGTCGATTACATCAAGGTAGACTCCATCAAACCCTGCATCTAGAATCTTTTTCATATAAGACTCATTGTTTCCATATATTATCTGCTGCCACTCTGGATACCAGTATCTAACCTTGTAGCATCTAGGCCAATCAGGATTTTCTTTATCAAGCCAATCCGGTGGATTAGTATACCATGAATCATTCCAGTAGTAACGGTAATCCTCTGCTTCACCTATACTCATATAGCTAATCACCAGCCTTAAACTACCATTCATCTTGGTTTTAAGAGAGTTTACTTCTTCAGCTGTTAGAGAAGTGTTTCCATAGAATAGATCTATGATTAGTAGATCATAGTTTGTATGCCTAAGAGACTCTAGGAATTCTTCTTTACTAGAATATTTATCTGGGTTGATGAGGTAGAGGAAGTTTTTTGCATCTGATAGCCTAAGTATATCCTGGTTATTCTCATTATATGGTTTCTCTGGGTAACTAGGTATATTGTCTAGCTCTCGATGATCCGCTGCAAATGATATATAACTGTGTTGACTGCATCTTTTGTAGGAGTCATCCACATATGAGTGTGCCCAGCAGTAATCAGTTACAAGAACTTCTACACCATTCTCCTCCATTCTATCTAGGAAACCTATTAACCGTATTTGCTCTTCTTGTGGAGTAGGCTTGTTATCCTCCTCGTATCCATAGAATAATGATTCTTGTCCTACACCATCAATTGATTCTATATACGCTACAGATAGGTTTCCATTTGGTTCTCCATCCTCTGTTACAAGCTCTATACCATTCTGTGGTATAACAATAAAGTTTGGATCATGGTTTTTTGCATACTTACTGATGTTTTCAACGAATAACCTCATCTCCTCTCTGTAATCTATGTATTGGATGCATCCCGGTAGGAATAGGGTTAGGATTAGTAGAGTAGGGATGCTCATATATACTAGTTTCCTAGTTACCATACTGAACATATCCCTCCTTTTTCATGGTTTATATCCAAAAGCCTCGAATGCAAATCTCCATTCCCTGTAAACCTTTTCCTTAACTACTTCATCTATATTATATTTCTGTGGAGTATAGCCATCATGAGCTTTTATATATCTCTCAAAATATGGTTTAGCTTCCTCAAATCCTTTTAGGTTGAGTGAGTCATAAATAGTTTTGAGTGATTCCAAGGGTTTACTAGTGAATTCTTCGTAGCTGATCTCAAATAGATTATCATCTGGTATAAGTTTCTTATCCTCTAGGTATTTCTGGAATATTGCTTTGTAACAGTATAGTATCTCTTTATCTAACTCTTCATTTGAGATACGTTGAAAGGAGAATATGGGTAGTATCTTACTGTATAGCTTCCAAGTTGATAGATACACCTTATAAGGGTTTCTATATATGTGTAGGAATCTTGCATCTGGGAATAAATCTAATAACATGGGTATACGAGCAGTATTAACTAGACTCTTCAACAATATAGGTTTTCCATTATATTTATAGGATATCTTTTTGAGGAAGAAGGAATAGGTTTTCTTCCATTCCTCTTTTATCCTATCATCTACGTTTTTAAATAACACGTATCTATCAAAATATTCTCGCCATCTCCTTGGGAAGTACCATGCATGGTGAAACGAGTATGGACTTAGGTTAGCAATAGCATACTCTTCCTCATATGGTAGATCTGTTTTCATCTCTAGGTCATCCATTGGTCTCTTTGATGGTAGATGTGTCTTAACAATGGATTTGAATAGATTCTCATTCTCAATGATCATCATGGGTGTCATTGTTTCGAATGTTGAAACATAAGCTAGGTTTGGATCCTGACCCATTAGGTAGTGTAGGAATGTTGTACCGCTACGCCAGTGTCCTATGATAAAGATTGGTTGTTTCACCTTGGATTTCTCTATCTTATCATTATGTTTCAAAGCTTCTCTGATACGGAAAGGTGTCAGTATTGCCACCATGAGAGATACATACATTGCTCTTGGTATGAAACGCCAATCAACTCGGAATCTATTCTCAACTAGTAGTTTAACCCAGTTATTTATACTACTACCTGCAAGTGGTTGTTTCTCAACGGTTAAATAATCTCTACCATTATATACCAGTTTAAACATGGGGTTCTAGTTGGAGAAAAGTATATTCCTTATAATTTTTTCCTAATCTAAGGTTCAAGGTTATCATTTCCATGTATCAATATATACTTGGTGTCATCTTTTTCTATGAGTTCGAAAACTATAGTGGTTTCACCGGGTTGAGTTACTATGAAACCTTGTTCCTCCTCCTTCCAACTCCATTTCCCATTAATATAGACTCCCTCTCTTAGTTTCAACTCCCCTGGTAGCCATATAATCTTCTTTGTGCCACCCGATAACTTATATGTTATTATGCAACCATTGTTTGTTAACCCAGTTGATATAGTTTTGTTTTCATCCTCTGGATCCACTCCGAATGCTAGGT
>CAZCPZ010000124.1:0-5614 GCA_964499875.1 uncultured Thermoplasmatales archaeon
TACAACATTCTTATCCAGGGGAGATTCTCTCCACTTTGCATATACATATTGATCATGATAACTGTCTAGAAGTTATAATATTACGCGGTAGAAGAGAAGATGTAGATAAAATATCTGGTGAAATTAAGGCATTAAAAGGAGTCAAATATGGAGAACTTGCAATAGTGGCAACCTCTATTATAACAAAATTATAAATATATTACCGTATTTTATATCTCAATAAAGGATGATAAAAATGTCTAAGAGATATCTATCCCAAATAATGAGTATCTATACACTAGTTCTGATTCTTTTAAACTTAACTTCGATGGTTTTTATAGTCTCTTCTTCTACACAGGGTCAAGATCCCATTAATGAGGATGTATTATCTATGATAAATCAGTTAAGCAACGACGTTTATCTTGAATACTTAGAGGGTTTAGTAAGCTTTGGACCGAGAGTCACTGGTTCACCTGCCTGCGAGGAGGCAGCCTGGTATCTATACAATGAGTTCAAGAAACTAGGTTTGGATGTCAAGTTTTATAATTTCAGTTTACATGGTAAAACTGCCTCTAATATTGAGGCTTCTCTCCCCGGTATACTCAGTAGCAGTAACGAAACTTATATCATCTGTGCCCACTATGATAGCGTCCCAGGTAGTCCCGGTGCAGATGATAATGGTGCTGGTACCTGTGCTGTTCTCTCTGCGGCATATGTGATGAGTAAGTATAGTTTTAATCATACTATAAGATTCGTTGTTTTTGCAGGAGAAGAACAAGGTTTAGTTGGTAGCCACTTCTATGTCATGGAAGCTTGGGAGAGGGGAGATAATATTGTAGCTGCTTTAAATGCTGACATGATTGGTTATGCTCCACGAGGAGATGATGGTAGACGAGTGAAAGTATATTATAATGATGAATCCGAGTGGTTAAGTAGCTTCACCGTAAATGTCTATGATGAGTATAGTGACTATATCTCTAGTGAACCCATACCTAGTGGTTTATTCGGCAGGAGTGATCATGTATCTTTCTGGAATCTTGGATACGATGCTATATTCTATCATGAATATCATTTTAATCCAAATTATCATTCTAATGGTGACACCATAGATATAATGAATATATCTTATGCAACAAATGTGAGTAAACTCATGGTGGCTACTCTTGCAGAGTTAGCGGAGGTAACAAAGAATACCCCACCTTCTATCCCAGTTATAACTGGTCCAACAAGTGGTAACCCAGGAGTTGAATATAAATATACAGTTGAATCAGTGGATAATCACCTAAACCCCATATACTATTATATCGACTGGGGCGATGGAACCGCTACAGGATGGATTGGACCTTATAAATCTGGAGAAGAAGTAGACGTGACGCATACATGGGATGAGAAGGGTTGCTTTTATGTTAGGGTAAAAGCAAAAGATTGCTTTGATCTAGAGAGTGAGTGGAGTATCCTAGAAGTTGTGATGCCCATGGGCCTCTCATCTAAACTTAGTTTCTGGAAACCTCTTCTATATAAATTACTTCTTGGGAAGATTTCATTTCCCTATAAATGGTTTCAAGATACTCTACAACAGCCCATATCTGTATTTACTTTTCTGATGACGTAAACTTTTTACGCCGCCTGCCGGATTCGAACCGGCGACCTCTCGGTTAACAGCCGAGTGCTCTACCCGCTGAGCTAAGACGGCTCATTCTAGAGGACTTGAATATTGAATTCCCTATTAAAAGGTAACCTTTTCTACTATTTAAAATCCTTGCTCTAACCTCATTTTCTTTATGTTACTCTCTACGAATCTATATACGCTACCATGTTTACTTCCACTGAGCAGCCGATCTATAGCCTTCTTTATGATATCCATTTCTACTACATTAGCTATTATAGAAACTGTGTGACCATACACTGATATACGTGAATCTGTGAGTTCTTCAAGTACTCTTTTTGTCTTCCCGTTTTTACCAATAACTCTACCTTTGAGTCTCCTAACATGAGATTGTTTTTTACCAGCGTAATCATGGATATCAAATATGTATAGGTCCATCTCATCATCCAGTAGCTTTAAAGCTTGCTCTGGTGAAAAACCTCTTCCAATGGCTCGTACTATATTCTCAACCTTAAATATTAGTAGTGGATCCTCTGCATCTCTATCATCTATGGTTACTTCACCGAACTTTGAATCTATTGTTATACGGGTATTTGTTTTCTCCTCTATCAATCGTTTTGTCTCTCCTCTCTTACCAATCAATACAGCTACTCGCTCCATTGGGATACGCACATATCTAAGCATTTATCTCCTCCTCTCACCTAATATCCTATTGTATACTTCCTCTGCATCCTCTGTTATACCATAGTATCTTCTAAAATAGTTTACAATGTTATATATATCTCTTTTGAGAAACTCATATGCAAATGGGTGACCCAGTAATACACCTTGTCCTAAATCTATTAGATATGGTTCACCCTCATGTATTAGTACATTAAATGGGCTTAGATCAGAATGCACAAGACCAGCATCTCTATACATCCTTAGTATTGAATTAATTAATATCTGAAAAACCTTCTCTGGATTGGAGAGCTTCACGTCTTTCATCATAGGAGCTGGTTTCTCCTCAGATCCAATGTATTCCATGATGAGTACATTGTTAAGCTTAGCTATGGGTCGAGGAGCAGGTACTCCTATTGCTTCTAGTAACTCTAGGTTTTTAAACTCCTTAGATGTCCATGCATAAGCGATGTCTCTACGAGTTTTATGGAACGATTTGAATCGAGGATCCCCAACTATATATTGAGCCATATGTTTAAATGTGGAAGTAGATATCCTATATATCTTGACAGCAACCTTTGTTTCTTCAGGTGTTATTCCTAAGAATACGTTTCCTTCTTTACCAGTTGATATAGGGAAATCAAGGTAATCTATGACTCTATCAGATATCAGTTTTTCTAATGTGTGTAGAGTTGATTTATCAAATACTTCGTCAAGTGTTTTCCTATCAACTCCTACTCTACCTATAATTCTCTGTAACTCTCTATCTAATTTTGCAATCTCCTTCCTTGGTAGAAAAAAATCATCCTCCGAAGACATCAATCTCTTTAGGGAGTAGGTTTCTCCTGCTTAAAATTTTCGATTGAGTCTTCGTATACCTATATATAACATCTGCTTTATCATCTTGTACACTCCAAGGTTTTATTATAAGTAGATCCCCCGCTCTTACTCTAGCTGTTCTTTTCAACTTACCTGGTATACGAGCTAGTCTAGATTTTCCATCTGCGCAGATAACATTCATTCTTGATCCGCCCATTAGTCTCTCCGCTATGGCAAACATCTCGTTCTCACTCTTCTTAGGTAAACGTAGTCGTATATACTCTTCTTCCTCTTGTTGTTCTTCCTCCTCTGTGAACCTGTTTTCTTCTACCACAGCAACCACTATATATAACTAGAGGAGAGAAACATTATTTAAATGTTTTACTTCTTTTACTCAAAAGTCTTGGTTAAACCTTTTATTTTTACAACCCTAGTTTATCAGATTCTTCCTTCAAAGCCTCTAAACTTATTGATAGGAACTCTTCTATTGACAACCCTAGATCCTCACATAGCTTTATCCTCTCCCTGTTGCATCCCTTCGCGAAAGAATTGTCTTTAAATTTTGTTCTAAGAGTATCTATCTTCACCTCTGATAGTTTCTTGTTAGGCATAACAAGAGTTATTGCTATGATGAGTCCAGAAACCGCATCCGCTGCTAAGAGAGCTTTATCTAATTCAGTGAGAGGGAGACGCTGGGTGTGTAGATAATTATGGGATTTTATCGCTTCTATACTCTCTTCTGGTAATAAATCTTGTAGAATCTCAGCTGAGGTTACACCATGTAGATGAGGTTTCTCCTTAGTATATTCGTAGTCAAGATCATGTAGTAACCCTGTTAACCCCCATTTATTCTCATTCATCCCTAGTCTCCTTGCTAATGCCTTCATAATGGCTTCAACTGCAATAGAGTGTTTAAGCAGTTTCTCATCCTTGAGGTATTTGTTTAATAAAACCAAAGCCTCCTCTCTGTTAATCATCATCTCTCACATATAATAGAATCCAAGGTCTACTCATTAAAGTTTTCCAAATAATCCTCCAAAATTCTTTAAAGTAGAACACTTATAAGTTAAGACTAAATTTGTATGAAGACTGTTTTTGAGAGAGATATAAAATAAAAATTAATATAATTATATACAATAAGAAAAATTTAAGTAGTGGCTTGACACTAATATAGTCTCTAAAAAGATATAAAAAATCTTGTTTATGGTGGAAAAGATATATGACTACATTCAAAAAAATCACATCTATTGCATTCCACACACTGATATTATCCCTCATAATATATCCTTCAATAGTTACTCTATCAGATGGGGCACCCACTGGTACAGACTGGTTGATGTTCCGATGCAACCCATCTAGAACCGGCTTCTACCCTGGAGATGCTCCTGATACTAGTAACCTAAGATGGGTTCACGCTCTCAATGGGTTAATATCTGCTTCACCAACTATCATAGATGGAAGAGTATACATAGCAGATTATAATTTCTATATATATTGTTTAGATATTGATAATGGAGATGAGATTTGGTATTTTAAAACAAATAGCAGTATAGAATCCTCTCCAGCAGTAGTCGATGGTAAACTCTACATTGGTTCAAATGATAGGAGAATCTATTGTTTAGATGCAGATACAGGTTCTCTACTATGGTTCTTTGAGACTCAAGGAGCAGTTCGATCTAGCCCTCTCATTATAGGTAACCACCTCTACATTGGTTCATCGGATGGAAACCTATACTGTATAAATACCTCTACTGGAATTAAAAAATGGGGTTTCTCAACATCTGCAGAAATATTCTCCTCTCCAGCCTACTATAATAACAAAATATATTTCGGATCTAGAGATGGTAAACTATACTGTATAAATGCTACTAGTGGAGAAGAAATATGGAGTTATGAAACGGGGGATGAAATATTCTCTACTCCAGCTATCCATGATGATAGAGTATTCTTCTCATCCTTCAACGGCTATTTCTACTGTCTCGATGCAGAAACGGGTTTAAAACTATGGTCTAGGGTTATAGGTGATAGAGTAAAATCCTCTCCAGCAGTGGATAATAACAATGTCTACATTAGCTCCAGGAATGGAATAGTATACTGTTTCAACTCAACTACTGGTGAAATCACATGGTATACCATACTTGGAAACCCTATTACTTCCTCACCTGCTATTGGTGATAACAAACTCTACATAGGATCCTGGGATTACAAGGTTTATTGCCTTAGTTTATCAGATGGGTCAACTCGGTGGAGCTTTAAAACACAAGCACCGGTTATATCCTCTCCAGCTATTGGAGATGGTAAAATATTCATAGGCTCCTGGGATCACTCTATGTACTGTATAGGAGAGGAAAATAACCCGCCAGTATCCAATTTTACTTTTGTGCCTTCTAATCCTTTTACTTTTGATGTTGTTTATTTTAATGATTCTTCTTATGATCCTGATGGTTATATTGTTTCTTGGTATTGGGATTTCGGTGATGGTAATACTTCTACATCTAGGAATACTACTCACTTTTATAGTGATGATGGAGTATACATTGTGACACTAAA
>CAZCPZ010000125.1:0-5607 GCA_964499875.1 uncultured Thermoplasmatales archaeon
GTAAAAAATGTGGTGCACCCATTGTAGAATCCATTGATAAAGTTAATATAGAGGTGGTCGCCTGTGACTTTTAAGCCTTAGGTTCATCCCACCTCCTAGGCATATCCCCCGAGGCATGGTAGCCATGCATACAGATTTGTAGCATGGTCTATCTGCCTCGAAAGATATGCCTCGCCTCACCCTCTGCCAACGCTTCATCAAGCTCCTCGGCCACAATCCAATATGGATTGTGTATAAAAAATTTACTGATTTAGTAGTTTTCTCTGGAAGCCCTTGTCTAGTAGTTTCTTATATGTCTCTGGATTCAAGTATCTAAGCCCTAGTAGATATGCTGATACCGTATGCTTGTCTAGGCAGAATGCATTCTTGAACTTCTCAGCCAACCTACTTGTATAGCTTGGATTCACTAAATATACCTTAAAGTTATATTTCAATGCCATGGTAATAGCATATCCCAACAGCTTCTTCTTCGGGAAGTTACTAGCCTTCCTGTTCCCATTCCTACTAGTCTTCTTAATTCTCCTCCGTTTAATCCTATCCAAGTCTTCATATACCACTATACTGACATTATGATGGTATGCGTATCTCAATAGTCTCCCCAATGCCTGTAACCTTAATGTCCATGCCTTATTCCCAGGGTATCCAGGTGAGTTCACCTCGCCAAACCATTCAGTCCTAGTCTCTCTTATAATCCCCTGCCTATCAATTATAATCATGTTTATCCTATCGCTATTCAAGTCGAATGCTGCTATCTTATCCCCCCTAGCATCACCCTTCTTGAAATACTTTAAATATAGCTCTATTGGTATACCTAGATGTAAGTATATCTTCCCATTTCTGAAGACTATCCTTGCATTATAACTTAATTCTTTATTCATAGCCTTTTTAATGACTTCATTAACTAAAGGCAGATATTCTTCACCGAATCTAGCTTCACACTCTATCCAGTCACTATGCCTCCCTGATCTACCGTTTAGATGATAGCTCACCAATAGCTTATTACTAGATAGTAGTCTAATATTTCTATTACCCTTGAATGTACTGTTTCCCTTACTAGCTATAAACAGCTTCTTAACCTTTATCTTCAGTGGATTACTACCATTATATTCCGCACCTTTAACCATCAATTTAGCTGTATCTACAACGCTTTTTGCATATCCCTGGTTAAGATCCTCTGTAATTACCTTCTCTACATAATCTTTGCTTAATCCCTTTGCAAGCATCCTCGTAGCCTTAACCACGGCTTTCCTAAACCTATATGCCAAGTATACAAGCCTCTGGTAATCCTCACCACTACAGAATATCCTACCTGTTATAGTGACATAATTTATTTTAGGAACTCTAATTAAATCCATTTATATCACCTTAAAAGTTAGAAATATATTGAATAGTCTGCTCCTTGTATATAGGGATCATCTCTATTATAGCTTATTGTCGTTAATATCTCTATACCATCTACATCCTCAAGTATTGCCAGCCAATCACTCGTATTGTAATCTGGGTTCTCCTCTCTGTATTCATCTAGCATTCTCTCTATTTTATCGGCTAATTCATTAGGATTAAGACCTGTATTATTTACTAGAATAACTATAAACCCTTGCTTATCCCAATAGAAATCAATAGACACAGTCTTCCTCTTAATTTCCTTAATATCCATATTCTCACCCCCTTGAGATGGGGGGATGAGTATACTTGTATGCTGTATTCCTGAGGGGCGGCTACCCACGGTTTTCATATTTTGTTTTATATATACGTGGATAGCCCGTGAAAAAGCCCCCTCGAGAAGTAGCGTACTCTTGCAGAGCCATCCCCCCCATCCAATCACGGGGGGAGGCTCAAGGGCTTCTTCACGGGCTTCCGGGTAGCCACCCACAACTATGTATTCTCTATCCCTAAGCCTCAGGCGACCACCCCCCTCCAAACCCCTATAACCCACCTGGGATTATAGAGGCTTGGAGAACCCCCATATACACCGCACCTAGCAATGTATATGGGGGTTAGGGTGGCTCACGAGACCTGCCTGAGATCCCGTGAGCCTATCAACCATACACCATCCTCATTCGGTGTATGGCTTCATCCAATAAATATAGGTATATAAATGTTTGGAGAGTTTATCGCAGGATATTTTATAAATGATTTTGTGTGTCGTACTACGACAATTTAACTATGTAAAGTTATTTACCTGAGAACGGATTCAACTACCTCTATAGAATGCGACTTTATCCGTCTCTGGGGTATGTTTCATAGAATATCTCATATTCCATGTAGTCCGTGGGTATAAACTCGTCTAGAAACATTTTATAGAGCTCCTCATCATTCTCCTTAACAAGTTTAACTATATATGCCAATAATCTGGCTAGACTCTTTTTAGAGCCTACCAATATAATCTTATCTAGAGGCGTATCCACACGATATCTCCTATATCCATCTCCAACCTCTTCAGGCTTCAATATAATCTTGAATATATTAAGCTCTCCAATCCTACCCTCTTCAACGAATTTATCAAGCCTTAAAACAATCTTATCAACATCCCTCAAATCCAAAATATATACGTTATACCTACCCATAACACCACCATTAATAAAACCTTTATAAATGATTTGATGTGTCGTACTACGACAATTTAACAATGTAAAAGGAGGATAAAAAGGAAGAACGAGGGGTTTAAATTATTTATATGGATTGCTCACTCTCCTCTCTATAATCTCTCCATCTCTCGTTCTCCAGCCATCTCAGTGCTTCTTCGTTATTGAATAGTAAACTATGAAGGATGAACTCGTCGAGCTCCTCAATCTTATTGAAGAACTCGAACTTACTGATATTAAACTTCAGCCACTCTGGAAATAGCTCCAGCCACTGCTCGTCGGCGTATCTCTTATCCGCTAAAACAACTATGAGTTTCTGTTTAATGTCTCTTATACCTCTTCCAAAACTCTGGATTGTTTTCAACAGTGCTCTATATTGATATAGAATTTTTCTTGTGTTGATTGTGAATTTGAAGTATCTGAATAACTCTCTTAAGTATGGATTTCTAAATAAGGGGTCGTCATAAGGTATGCCTATTATTGTTATTATCTCAATATCTTTTGGCAAGTCTATTCCTTCTGAGAATTTCCCGCCTGCAATTAACAATGTATTCTTCTCTGGAAATTCCTCAACTTTTAATGTGAAACCTTCTGGCAGTCTCGGGAATACTGATTTTAATGCTGATGAACTGGGGAAGAAGACTACACTTTTATACTTACTTAGGCAATATAATAACTTCCTAATATGCTTGATTGTCTTCTCATCCCCCCTTTCATTGAAGGAGAATTTAAATCCTTTGTATACCGCGAAGATTATATTCTTCAATTCATAATTCATATTGAACTTACTATCGTAATTTAGTAGTCCCTGAATCTCTGGTAGTGGTGTAGCACTAATGAAGATATTCTTGGCATTATTGTTTACCAATGAATATATACTGTCATCAAGATAGGCATATCCATCTTCAACTCTGTAGAACCATCTATTTTTGTTTTTTAGATACTCTATTATCTCTACTAATTGTAATAAATAACTGTATCCTACTTTTCTCCAATTCCTCTCACCAATCTCTTTCATCTCTTTAATCCTTTCCTCAATAAAACTATCTTTGTTAAGGTCTAATTCCTCTCCATACTCCGCACTAGCAAGCTGTATAAAATACTTTGAAATTGTTTGTTCCTTCGGCAATACATGGTGATATTCGTCGAATACCAGTACGTAATTATCAATGTTTTTCAGGATATTTTGAATTAGCTCCGCATTATGACTGTAGAGAAATGATATTACTTTATACTTAGGTATCTCCATGAACTGAAGTCTATATTGACATCCTCTACATGCTGTATGCTTTCCTAATCTCATCCATTTACAGAGTTGATTTCTTAACGGGTGCATTTTGACTTGTGGAATCTGGCAATGATACTCTATACCCCTAATACTGAGGAAATCATCGCCGAATAACTTTTTATAATGGTCCTGTTGACTATGAGTCCTTAGAATAACTACTATTTTACCATTAAAATTATCGATTAAGCTATGTATTGTAATGAATGTCTTCCCGCTCCCTGGAGGTCCTGATATCAATAAACTTCTCTTCTCAGAATCGATGAACTCCTTGATCTTGTTATAGAGTTTTTCTTGTAATTCGTCTCTGAACGTTATCACTTATGGGGGGATTCCCCATAGAAAAGAAACTATGGAGAATCCTCTCCCCACCTTTAAGGTCATGTATAATAGTTACTACCATTAATATGATGGCTAAGCTGATGAATAACCGTCCTATTACAGTTCCTCTATCAAGGAGTGAAAACAATAGTGAGAATAAAACTACTAGGTCTCTGATTATCCTCCTCTTCTCGACTTTATTAGGTCTATTAGATCTATAACTAGCATCACTGCCGCCAGACCTATTGCAATATATAATAAAATGTCTCCTAATGACATCTCTGATCCACTTAAATATTTTATAAAAAAGGTTTTTAAGCATTACTTTTCACCGCTTTAGACACTGGGACTAGGATTTTGTACCAGTGCCAGCCATACTCTTTATCCTTACTGAGAGTGTAACTATGTTCTTTTAACACTTTATTCAATACCTTAAACTTCTCCCCTAGATATTTAGTTGGTGTTACCACAATTTTATCACCATGTACTTGAAATTCAAGATCGATATTCAGCTCCCTCGCAATTTTACTGATAAAACTCTTTTCCTCCTCTAAATTATCCTCGATCTTTATTTCATTAACCTCTACTTTCTCCGGCTTCTCTATCTTTTTATTAAGCTCCTCTATCCTTGCCGAGAGTTCTGAAAGCTGCTCTTTAAAGCTCTCTATATAGCTTGATAGCTCTGAAACCTTCTCTGATAATATCTCTAAGTTCTCCCGCAGCTCTTCAAACTTACTGAACTGAAGTTGCGTAATTCTCTCATCGAGTTCTTTGACAGTCTTCGGCAGTATCAGTAAGTCCCTCTGTGACAGGTAAACATCTAATAAGGTTTCATCAAGATTACCTTTCTTCAAGTTCTCAATCTCCTTTCTAATATCCTCTATACTTCCTCGTATACTCCCAATCTCTGAAACCACCTCCATATACTTTTCTGACAACAACTTATGTTCTTCATAGATTCTATCTAGACGAGGGTCTCTTTTGCTCTCATTATTTTCACTATCATTCTCCTTATTATCTTTAGGCTCTTCTATTGTTTCCTTAATCTCTTTAATCTCTGTTTCTTCACCCTCTTCCTTCTTAATCTCTTCAGTTTTTGTAGATTCAGTTTCCTCTACTCCTTCTTCATCCTCAATCTCCGGGCTCTCGTATTTCGGCCTTATTTCTATTAGTTTTGAAGGCTTAATCTTCTCCTTGCTCCATTTATGCTTCTCTACCCAGAAAAATAGTGCTTCCCCCACTTTTAGCTTGTCATAGTAGTAAGGTATCCCATGTTTATAGACCAGCTCTCTATTATTCCCTCCAAGGTCATGAAATATAACATTATACTGTAAAAACCAGTCTCTAAATTCCTGTGTAACTACGATGCATTTAACATCGTATCCAGCAAGATGCGTAAGTAGCTGTTTCAGTAGG
>CAZCPZ010000126.1:0-5522 GCA_964499875.1 uncultured Thermoplasmatales archaeon
GACTCTGTTACAATAGATGAGGATACCAGTGTATGGATAAGAGTCTTAGAAAACGATTATGATGTAGATGGAACCCTAGATCCATCAACTGTTAGAGTAGTTGATGAACCACCACATGGAAACACTAGTGTAAACACTACAACCGGTGAGATCCTCTACACACCTGATGGAAACTATTACGGCTTAGATTCATTCATCTATGAAGTATCTGATGATGACTCTGCAACAAATGCTGCAACAGTTCATATAACCATCAACCCAGTTAACGACCCACCAATAGCAAACAATGACTCCTACACCACAGAAGAAAATACAATACTAGTAGTACCCACACCAGGTGTACTAGTAAATGATAGTGATGTAGATGGAGACACACTCCTAGCATACCTAGTAGAGGAACCAACAAATGGTACAGTAACACTAAATGAGAATGGCTCCTTCACCTATACACCAAACCTAAATTTCAAAGGGGTCGACACCTTCACCTACCATGCATGGGATGGAATCAACTACTCTAATAATGCAACAGTTACCATAACTGTTCTCACAACAAATGACCACCCAATAGCAAACAATGACTCCTACACCACAGATGAAGACACTACTCTATCAGTACCCTCAGCCATAGGAGTACTAGCAAATGATACAGACCCAGATGGAGGCCCATCACCACTAACAGCTCACCTCGTAACCAATGCATCCCATGGTAACCTAACATTCAACTCAGATGGGTCATTCACATACACACCAAACCCAGATTACCATGGTATAGATACCTTCATATACCAAGCCTATGATGGGAGAGACTACTCTAATAATGCAACAGTTACCATAACGATCAACTCAATTAATGATCCACCAGTAGCAAACAACGATACCTATACAACACAAGAAGATACAATACTAGTAGTACCAGCACCAGGAGTACTAGGAAATGATTTCGATGCCGATGGTGACGTATTAACCGTAGAACTCATAGATGGGCCCTTCCATGGTAACCTAACTCTTAACCCAGATGGATCATTCACATACACACCCAACGCAGACTTCTATGGTATAGACTGGTTCACCTATCAAGCAAACGATAGTGTATCCTCATCCAACACAGCAAATGTCACAATAATAGTTACTGGAACAAATGAGATACCAATAGCAAACAATGATAGTTATACTACTAATGAGGATACTGTTTTAAATGTCTCTTCACCAGGAGTACTAGGTAATGATGTTGATCCGGATAATGGTCCAAACCCATTAGAAGCAGTTTTGGTTTCAACAGTGAGTCATGGTAACCTTACCTTGTATAGGAACGGTTCCTTCACTTATACCCCTGATGGGGATTATTATGGTGATGATTACTTTACTTACAGGGCTTTTGATGGTAGTGATTATTCTAATATAGCTACTGTTCACATCCATGTTAATGCTGTTAATGATCCACCTGTTGCTGTTAGTGATGTTTATGAGTTATGGGAGGATACTGCTTTGGATGTACCTGAATCTATGGGTTTGTTGGTTGATGATTATGATGTTGATGGCCCCTGGCCTCTAACAGCTACTTTGATTAGTAATGTTTCCCATGGAACCCTAGTGTTTCATAGTAATGGTTCCTTCAATTATACTCCTGATGCTAATTATTCTGGTATCGATGTATTTGTCTATCAGGCTTGCGATGGTTTAGGTAGTTGCTCTAATAATGCTACTGTTACACTTATCATTCACTGGGTTAATGATCCACCTATAGCTAGGAATGATTCCTATCAGGTGGGTGATAATAGAACTCTAGTTGTACCAGCACCTGGTGTACTGAGTAATGATAGTGATGTTGATAATGCTACTTTAACAGTGGAGTTAGTTAAGAATGTAAGTCATGGTAACCTAACTTTGTATAGTAATGGCTCCTTCATATATAAGCCGGATACTGGTTTCATTGGTGATGACTCTTTTGAGTATCGTGTTTGGGATGGTATAAACTACTCTAATGTAGCACTGGTTAATATTAGTGTTATTGATGTTAATGATATACCTGTTGCTGTTAATGACTCATATGGTGTTGATGAAGATAATACGCTAGTGGTTCCTGCTCCTGGTGTAATGAGTAATGATTATGATCCCGATAATGGTCCCAGTGCACTCAATGCTACACTGGTTTCCTCAACCAGTAATGGCGCACTAGTCTTCAATAGTAACGGTTCCTTTACTTATACACCCAACTCTAACTATAATGGTGTAGATAGTTTTACTTATAGGGTTTACGATGGTGTTAACTATTCTAATATCGCAGTGGTTACCATCATAGTTAATAGCATCAATGACTTACCTGTTGCTGGTAATGATAGTTATACAACTAATGAGGATACTACTCTCTATATTCCTGCTCCCGGTATACTAGGTAATGATAGTGATATTGATGGCCCTAGTAATCTAACTGCTTTCCTTGTTAGTGATGCTACTCATGGTTTCTTAACGCTTTATAGTAATGGTTCCTTCGAGTATACCCCACTAGCTGATTACCATGGTTATGATTCCTTTAAGTATCAGGCTTATGATGGTTTGAACTTCTCTAACGTAGCTGTTGTTAATATCACCATTATTAGCGTTAATGATCCACCTGTTGCTCACAATGATAAATACAATACCTCAGAGAATACCAGTTTGTCTGTACCAGCACCCGGTGTACTAGGTAATGATAGTGATGTTGATGGTGATACTCTTACAGCTGTTCTCACTGTTGATGTTTCTCATGGTAGTCTTAGTTTGAATAGTGATGGGTCCTTCACTTATACTCCTGACCCTGATTTCTATGGGATGGATTTATTTAGGTATAAGGCTTGGGATGGCTCTAGTTATTCCAATGAGGCTACTGTGTTTATAGTAGTGGAGAGTACTAATATTCCACCCACTGCTGTTAATGATAGCTATACTACTGATGAGGATACCATTCTCTATATTCCTGCTCCTGGTGTACTGGGTAATGATTATGATCCTGATGGACCAAATAATCTAACAGCTATTAGAGTAGATTATGTGTCACATGGAACACTAATACTCTATGATAATGGCTCCTTCATCTACACTCCTGATCCCAACTACTATGGTACAGATTGGTTTACCTATCAAGCCTTCGATGGACTAGATACATCTAACCTTAGCACCGTAACCATAACAATTAACAGCGTCAACGACCCACCAATCGCCATAGATGACACAGCATCCACCTGGATGGATACACCAGTATGGATACATGTGTTGGATAATGATTATGATATCGATGGCACGTTGGATCCTTCTAGTGTAACTATTGTTAGTGGTCCATCTCATGGTACAACAATTGTTAATTCTAGTACTGGTGATATCAGGTATACTCCTGATACAGGTTGGAGTGGCGTTGATTACTTTAATTACACGGTTAGGGATGATGATGGTGGTGTTTCTAATGTTGCTATGGTTACTATTGGTGTTTCCTCAACTGAGCAGCTGGATCAACATCAGGAGTACTATGATAGGGATCTTTTAATCTATACTACAAGGTGGGCTGCTCAATCATTTAAACCTACTCTTAACTCCCTAACTAGGATAGAGCTTTACCTATGCAGAGTTGGTAACCCACCGAATAACCTTCTCATAGAAATCCATAATGGTAGTGTTTCTGGTCCAATCATTACCTCCACCACAGTTTACAGTAGCAGTATAGGAACAACATACTCATGGGTTAACATTAATCTACCTGATGTGAGTATTAGTAATACCTCCACATACTATATAGTAGTACACACAAGTATGGGTGATATATCAAACCACTACAGGTGGGGTTATACTGCTTCTAATGTTTATCCAAATGGTAGTTTCTGGTTCTCTCCAAATGCTGGTTATCAATGGTTTGAGTTTGGTTATGATTATTGTTTCAGAACCTATGGTATAGGTGTTATGAGTAATACTCCTCCTGTTGCTGTTGATGATTATGTTTCCACGTATGAGGATACACCAGTATGGATACATGTGCTTGATAATGATTATGATCCTGATGGCACGTTGGATCCTTCTAGTGTAACTATTGTTAGTGGTCCATCTCATGGTACAGTGATTGTTAATTCTAGTACTGGTGATATCAGGTATACTCCTGATGCTGATTTCTATGGTAGTGATAGTTTTGTTTACCAAGTCTCTGATAATCTTGGTGGGAGTGATACTGCTACTGTGCATGTTAATGTTGTAGAGGTTAATGATCCACCTGTTGCTGTTGATGATACAGCTTCTACTTTGGTGGATACACCAGTATGGATACATGTGTTGGATAATGATTATGATATCGATGGTACGTTGGATCCTTCTAGTGTAACTGTTATTAGTGGTCCATCTCATGGTACAGTGATTGTTAATTCTAGTACTGGTGATATCAAATATACTCCTTATAGTGGTTATACTGGTGGTGATGTCTTTGTTTATCTTGTTAGGGATGATGATGGTGCTGGTGATACTGCTCTAGTATCTATCACTGTTTCCTCTACTGGTGGTGAAGAACTGGATCAATCTCAGGAGGATTATAGTGGTGACTTATCTATATATTCTTATAGAGTTGCTGCTCAATCCTTTACTCCTTCTAAGAATGTGCTTACTAGGGTAGAGCTTTATCTATCCAAGGTTGGTAGTCCACCTAACTCCCTAATAATAGAGATTCGAAGTAATATATATGATGCAAACTCAGTTATCACCTCAACCACTATCAGTAGCTCCTCCATAGGTACCACTCCAACCTGGATTAACATTGATTTATCAGATGCAATGGTTACACCAGGGATTAAATACTATATAGTTCTACGTACAATTGGTGGTGACTCATATAACCGCTACCAGTGGGGTTACGCTAATCATGATAACTATTCTGGTGGTGAACTCTGGTATTCCTACGATGGTGGTAGACACTGGTCACAGTATTCTTACTGGGATTTCTGCTTCCGAACATATGGATTCAACATCTAAGCATCTCCTCCAATCTCTTTTTAAACAACCAAATATTTATTAATCAACTATGAAACCAACATGGTTAACGATAATACTACTACAAGTAGTACTATTCTCAGGGTGCCTCCAGGAATCCTCTATAGATATAGAAAATAGTATGAGTATAACAAGCCCAGTTTTCCAAGATCAAGGTGATATACCCTCTAAATATACATGTGATGGAGAAAACATCAACCCACCGCTAGAATTCCATGGTATACCAGAGGAAACAGTTTCCCTAGCATTAATCATGGATGACTCAGATGCTAACTACTTCACTCACTGGATAATATGGAATATACCTCCAAATACCACGGGTTTAAAGGAAGGTGAAAACCTATCCTACCCAGAGGGTACAAATAATTTTGGCTTCATAGGATACGGTGGACCATGTCCACCGAGAGGTAGTGGTAGACACCACTACAGATTCACACTCTACGCTCTAGATACAACCATTGATCTACCAAGAGGAGTAACAAGGAAACAGATAGATTTCAAGATCAAAGGTCATATAATTGATA
>CAZCPZ010000127.1:0-5414 GCA_964499875.1 uncultured Thermoplasmatales archaeon
TAAACCACTATACTCGAAACCTGGTAGGGAAAACCCATAGTTGTTAACTGTGAGTAACACCTCATATGGTCCACCTATAATACCATCCTCACTATCTACTGGGAAGGATTTTGCTATAAAAGATAGTTTAAAATCCTTCGTAGCATCGTGCCAACCGAAGTCACAGGGAGTATATATTGAGAAGTAGAAGAAACCTTCTTCAAGTGGATCTAGATCTATGAAAGGAGGGTTTATAGTTGGTTTCCAATCCGCTGGTAAACTCTGCATAAGTGGTTGAATCCTCATCTTCTTATTACCATAATTCTTAACAGTTATCTTAAAATTCACTGCCTCATGAGGCGAAGCTACCTTAACTGTTTTATCTGGCCTCACCTCTATCCTAGGTAGAAACCTTGGTCTAAAGGTTATAGTCTTCTCAAAAACTCCTTTCTTCAATAAACCTAGTTTTGGGCATTCAACTCTTACACCAATAGAGTAAAGCTTTGAAGGAGCTTCCTCAAAAGGAGAGATAATTATGCTTGCATCAAAAACAATTGTCTCATTAACTGGAGGTGTGAGATCAAAGACATTTGGATCCTCAATCATAGGTACATCCATTGGAACTACTGGTTGAACAACTTCCACTTCAGCCCAATCAGGTTTCTCCGTAATATTTATAAATACCCACTGCTGAGGCATCATTGCACCAAAAATTAGTAGATTAACCATCATTGGAGCAAGCTTTTTTAGAAGGCAACGCAGGGTTCCTTTCATTTGTTTCCAATCTCTGGCAGTAGTCCAATAAGAAATCTTTATCGGGAGGTTAATTGCTTTGTGTACATCAAAGGTTTGATTGAGGATAGAGGGATCATACTGGATATCTATATATTGATCAAACATCGGTGGAATCATATCCGAGATCTTATTAGATGCTGAACTGTTTTCTCCTTCAAAAACAACTCCTATAACCAGTAGAACTAGGAGAGTGATCTGAGAAAACCTACAAACCCTTTTAAACCCCCTCATCTCAGTTTATCCTCCCAGTAGAATATTTCTTCTCCACTATAGAATAAATAGTGCCTAATTTAAATATTTTCCATTTAGTATTCACCCATAGAATCCCCCATCTATTCTCCAAGAACATCTCTGCTATGAAATAGTTTTAACAACCCCCTTGTCCCATATAAGAATAAGTAGAGGGATGATTAGGAAACCAATTATTCCTTCATTATAGAAACCTCTCTTCCTCTCCTCTACCTCACCAATCCACCTAGTAACACCTCAATACCTGTATCCTAAAGGTATACCTTACTCTGCATTCCATATCTGATAACCACTCATTCCTAATACTAACTAATATACTTTTTAGCAGAAACATTAACCCACCATACTACTCTAGATACCCCAGCTAGTGGTGTAGAACTTATAACCTCTAGGATACTATACCCCATAAACCCTCTCCTTCAACTATAAAAAATGTTTTCTACTATTGATTGATACCCCCTCTTAAGATTCCCTTCTCCACTCCTTCAAATGGAGGAGAACCCATGTACCAAGAAAAAGTAAAAGGAGGTGAAGAAACAGTGGAAACAATTCTTCAAAAAGCAAGGAATTCTTCGAAAATACCTGTATATGAGAGAACCATAGAAAACATTCTATCAAGTATACTAGTTACAGATAATTTCTGGAGGATCGTTGAACTCAGTGAGGAACCACTACCGCTTGTTAGTGAGGTGATTAAAACTCTAAGGGAGGAGGGATTAATTAGTATAGGAGGAGGAATAGGTTTAACAGAGGAAGGTAGAAGATTCATAGAGGAACATGGAATTGGAGGTAGAGAATCTAGTATCTGTAGATACTGTGAAGGTAGAGGTTTAAACCTAGAGAATGACCTAGATCTTCTAGATAGATTCAAGGAATTAGTTAAAGATAGACCTACTCCGAAGCATGAGTTTGATCAAGGTTTTGTAACACCTGAGACGACAATCTCAAGAGTATTATTAATGCATTCTAAGGGTGATCTATATAATAAAGATGTTTTTGTATTAGGAGATGATGATTTAACAAGTATAGCTTTAATGTTATCTGATTTACCTAGGAGAATCGTGACAGTGGATATAGATGAGAGGTTAATAGATTTTATAAGAAAAGCTGCTGATGAAATTGGTTATAATGATATTGAGGTTACAACCCTAGATCTTAGAGAACCTCTCCCAGGAGATTATTCTAAAGCCTTCGATACTTTTATAACAGATCCACCGGAGACATTGTATGCTATTGAAACCTTTGTTGGAAGAGGAATAAGCTCTTTGAGGGGAGAACGAAGAGCGGGATACTTTGGTATAACAAGGGGGGAATCCTCATTGGATAAATGGAGAGAAATCCAGAGGCTACTAGTAGATAGATTCAATGTTATAATAACGGATATAATAAAGAATTTCAACCACTACGTAAACTGGGGTTACGAAGAGGAAACAAGAGCCTGGATGCTTTCACCGATCAAGAAGAACCCTGAGAGTATATGGTATAAATCATATATGTTTAGAATAGAAACACTAGATGGTAGCAAGGGTTTCAAAGGAGCAGTGGATATAGGTAAAGAATTATATGATGATGAAGAAAGCTCAACCACCTAGAATTATTAACTCAAGTTGAAACAATATATCCACCCGTCATTACTCCCTAGGAATAAGTGGTTACCCACTATTGCTCCTTCTGTTTGAGCAACACCTCTGGTTCTATACTTCCATATGATCTCTCCTGTCTCCCCGTTTAAACCATAGAAGTATCCATCATGTGACCCAAAGAATACTATGTTATCTCCTATAACCGGGGGAGGACATATATGACTATGTTTGAAACACCATAATTCCTCACCAGTTGATTCATCTAAGCAATACAATGCACCATAAGGATACCTATCTCCAAGGTATACTCCAAAGTATACTCTACCATTATGAATCGTTGGAGTAGAACAACACAACCATTCCCCAGCTTTAAACATCCACAATAATTCTCCATCCTCCTCTCTCAACGCGTATACTCTACCGCTCATATCACCAATAAATACTTTACCATTAGAGACACTTGGTGAACACCAACTTTGACCTAGGAGTTGATACCTCCAAATAAGTTCACCATTACTTGCATTGAATGCATAGATATTATGATCAAGAGTTGAAACAAAAACCATTCCATTATCAACAGCTGGGGCATTCCCAACTCCTCCCCCTATGAAGAATTTCTTCCATATCACTCTACCAGTGTTAATATCTAGAGCATATAGGAATCCTGGTAGACTCTTACTACCCCAAAACCAGGAGTCACCATTACCGATAAACACCTTATCTCCCTTCAAGGTTACAGATCCATAGCATCCCATTAGAGAGAAACCTATTTGCTTCTCCCATAGAATATCTCCATTCTCTGCATCTAAACAATACACCCATCCATCATCTGAACCAACAAATAATCTTCCTTCACTATAAGCTGGAGAAGAGATAAGAGTATGACCCCACCATGGGGATTGAAAAACCTTGTGTCTCCTAATGTTTCTCTCCCATAATATTTCTCCATTCTCCATATCCAAGGCATATACCTTACCATTCCATGTATGGATGAAAACCTTGTAATCAGCGACTATAGGAGTATACTCTCCCCCTCCCCCTACATAACTCTTCCATTCCAGAGAGATATTACTGATACTACAATCCATGTAACCGGAGTGAGTTGAATCCCTCTGAAACTGAGGTCACCAATCTATATACGTAGAGGAGACACTTGGAGTCAACATAGAGAAAACTATTAAGGGTAATAGAAGGTTAAACTCCCTCATATAGATCCCTAAATCTTATATCCTAATCCATATATATTATTTTTTATGAAAGAACTCCTAGTATCTATCTTACTTCTAATATCCATGGTAACAGTTGAGTCCACTGTTTCATTGAACTACGATGTTATCTATGTTGGTGGTAGTGGACCTGGTAACTATACTAGTATCCAAGAAGCAGTTAATATAGCTCAGGATAACTCAATTATATACATATACCCAGGTTTATACGAAGAGGATGTGTTTATAGATAAACCTCTCTCACTAATAGGTTTAAAGATAGATGATGAGAAACCAATAATTATAGGATCAAGCGACTCAACAATTAATATAACAAGCAATGGTTGTTTACTTCAAAACTTGGTTATATCCAATGAGAATAACAATAGTGTAACACTATACCACTCCAATAAAACTATCATAGAATACATTGTTTTCATAAACTCTTCTACTCACCTAAAAATGATAAACTCTCATAGCAACACTATAAGGAATAACGAATTCAAAAACACTGTTGAGGGGATAACCTTATTCTCAAGTAACTACAACCATATAAAAGATAACAACTTGTTTTTAAGTGAAGATGAGAGGATACATGGATATGGTATAAGTTTATCATCAAGTAACCATAACTATCTAGAGGATAACAATATCTCTACAACCATTGAATACTCAAATAGAGAATTTGGTATCCACCTATGGAATTCCTCAAACAACACCATCATAGACAATGAGGTTAATGGAAGCAACTTTGGGATAATGATTCACTCCTACTCCAACTATAATAACATCTCTTATAACAATGTTCACTCAAACACTGGTAGCGGTATAAGTATACAAGGCGGTTCCAATAACATAGTTAGAGGAAACCTAGTCCATGATGATAAACAATGGTCTGGTATCTCAATACTAAAATCTTGGTCAAAAAATAATCTAATAGTTGATAACAACGTATATGATAACCTAATTGGAATACATCTCCAAGGTACTATGAATACCATTAAACATAACACAATAAAAAATAACCTAGAGTATGGAGTCTACCTTGATAGTTGGTTATCCAACTGTAAGATGAATACTCTTGAGGAAAACAATCTTATGGATAACGAATTAAACGCCTACTTCCAAGTGAAGCCCTTCTCTATGAATAAATGGTGTGATAATTATTGGTCAGACTGGGATTCTAATCTACCGAAACCCATATATGGTAAACTATTGGTTCCAATAACACCTTTCTTTGGTTTAACACTCCCATGGATTACCTTTGATACTCAACCAGTTTCATCTCCAAACCAGGGTTGAGGGAATAAATAATAAGATGATTTTAAATAATATAGATTCATTTCACATTTTGCATTGTATTTGAAAAAGAAAGAAAATTTAGGGATGGTTGAGGAGAATGAATATTCAGTTTTCTTCAACTATGATAATACTACTCGTAGGGAGTATAGTAGTTGGTGCCTCCATAGGCTATAGTATATCCACTCAGATAGCACATAACCAGATACTAGAGGAGTTAAACAAGAAGATCTCTAATATGGAATCCAACATTGGATTAAACATAACTAACTTTGAAGTAAGATTCGCAGATATAGAGGATCAA
>CAZCPZ010000128.1:0-5414 GCA_964499875.1 uncultured Thermoplasmatales archaeon
AAAGCTAGAGTGAAACGATTCTGGAAGAGATACCCGTACCATAGCTCACTAGAGAGTATCAAAACATGGACAATAGCATGGGTGTGTCATCTATAATATATGCTGGAGATAAAAAAGTTGACAGTGTCGTGGAATACCATGGTGATGTATATAATCATATTCTCCTCATCAACTTGATACACCATTCTATACCTACCAATCCTCACTCGATAAACACCTTCTTTTTTACTAGATATAAGTTTGATATCTACTCTTGGGCGTCTATTATGTGGATCCTTCCTCAACTCTTCAATTATCTCCTCAACCCTATTCTTTATCTTCTTGTCTCCACCCTGGATTATTGATTTCAACTCTTTCAAAAAACTTTTATGATAAACAACCTTATAAATAGAAATAAACCCCCTCTTTTTCTTGAAATTCAAATTGATTTCTTTAGGTTCTTTTCAAAGCTTCCTCTAGACTAGATGCCTCTATGAAATCCTTATCCCTCATACGTTTTCTATGCTCCTTTAAAATAATCTTATAGAATTTATCCTCAGAGACAAGATTCATCAACTCATTCAATACCTCATCAAATGTTAAGCCAGCATGCTTATACATCAACAACCGCGCATAAGTCTCAGGTTTCACATTAATAGTCTTATACATAGATAACTACAATAACTATTATAACTAAAATACTTTTGGATTATAAAATAGTATCCAATATAAAAGATCTGGGAAATCATACCACTAAGATATGGGACTTATTACCACTAGGATTTAGAATTTCTTACCACTAATATTTGGGATTTACTAGCACTAGGATTTGGGATAACAGTGGGGTGGGATGAGTTTGTCTAATTATTACTGTTTGTCTAATTATTACTATATTATTTTATCTCATTATTCGGTTTTTCCATCAAATGTTTTTTTATCTTATATTCTAGGATAGATTTTATATACTCTTTTCTGTTTTCCATCCTTTATCCTAATCACATCTAGTTTGTGGAACCCGATTTTTTGTTGTGTCCTTTCTAAATATCGAATTATAGTCTTGGAATGTAAAAGAAGAATATGGGTATTGAAACCATTTTGTGGTTATGGAATCTATCATATGCCACGATGGATAAGGTATGTGTACCAATTATTACCTTATTTAAACTACATGTATAAGTATCACCACGTTGACGAGTCAATACAAAGTCAACCTCCTCAGGATGATTCTCATCATAATCAATATATCCAGTTACACCTTCTATACCATATGGACCTCCAGCATGTACCTGGATCTCCAATGGATCCATCCGAGGTAATGCGAAAACAATAGTCTTATTTCCCGATAGCTTCCTCTGCTCATGATTATCTACATATAGATATCCTTGAGATGGAACTCTAACATCAAGATAGATATCTGCACGTGGCCCATGCCCCATCAAAGGATAACGATCCTTATCAATAAAAAGGGGTGGAATAAGATAAGGTATATCACTTATACCATCATTATCAAGATCTATAGCATACCACTGGTTACTCCAATAATTACCAACACTTCCATTATCCCACTGGTTCCTTCCTCCTCTACCCCAAGCGTTCCATGTATTATTCACAAAACTGTTGAGATAAATTATGTTGCTGCTCGATGAACCATAAAGTGATATGCCATATCTACCGTTATTTGATATACTATTGTTAGATATCTCATTATTTGTTGAATTTGAAAGTTCTACGCCATCCTCACTATTGTTTGATATATTATTGCTAGAGATCTCATTATTTGATGAACCAAGAAGGTCTATACCGTGCAAATTATTGTTTAGTATGGTATTCGATTTTATTATGCAGTTATTACAGTCTAGAAGTTCTATTCCAACATCTGTATTTGATAGATTCAGATTTGTAACTTCAATATTATTGCATTTAACAAGTATTACCTGTCCAGCATCATCAATCTTTGCATCTGATTCTTCTTCGAGATAAACAAGAGGTTTTCCATTCACTATATTCCTTTCTATAGTATTTTGATAGGAGTTTGTAATAAAAATACCGTCTCTAATAAAAGCATTATTGGATATTTCATTATTATTCGATGAATCCAAAAGACCTACGCCGCCTCCATTATTTGATATGTTATTGTTAGAAATCTTATTATTTGATGAACCCAAAAACCCTACTCCAACAAGCTCATTATTTGATATGTTATTGTTAGAAATCTTATTATTTGATGAATAATAAAGCCCTATACCAGCAAACCCATTATATATGCTATTATTGGTTATCTCATTATTCGATGAGTTAAGGTGTATACCCCACAACTTACTATTTGAAATACTATTGTTAGATATTTTATTATTTGATGAATAATAAAGCCCTACACCAATCAACTCATTATATATGCTGTTATTGGTTATCTCATTATTCGATGAGCCAGCAAGGAATATACCATACTTACTATTTGATATGCTATTGTTAGATATCTTATTCAATGAATTATAAGAGCTTACACCACAAAAACCATTCATTATCGTGAAACCTCTCAGAGTAATGTTACTCCCATAAAATGAGAATATAAAGTCGAGAGGAGACTCGGCCTTCACAATACAATTTTCTGGTCCATTCTCCGATCTTATGGTTAAACAAGATTTGTAAATCACTATGTTTTCTATATAGACCCCATCTCTAACTATTATCGTATCTCCCTCAGTTGCATTCTCAACAGCTGATTGAATCGTTGGATAATCATCTGGAACATAAATAACCCCATCTTCCAAAGCCTGTTTTCTATGTATAGGAGATTTCTTAGAATGAGTTAGATTTTGAATCTGAAGAGAGGTCCTCTGGAATTCCCTAAGAAGTAATTCATCTACCTGATACCTACTTTCCAAGAAGTGAATTCTCTGCATGCTCCATGAACCATCATAAGATAGGTTTTCAAGTAGTTCTCCGAGTCTCCCTCTAGATGTCTTTGTATTTTCTTTTATTGATGGAGTAAGTCGCTCATTTACCATCTCACTTTCAGTTGGTATCCAAACAATTGAATTCCTCTCTTTTCCAGTTTCTTTTGGTATACAAGTTCCTCCAGAAGAATTAAGAGGAGGCAAAAAAAGGAGTAAAGCAATCAATACCACTACAACTCCCTTTCTCAACATTCTATCCCCCCTAATACTTTTTCCTCTTCTTCAAAATTATTTTTGATTTATAAATTTTTTTGATTATCCTAGTGAGTCCAAAAATCCTAGGGGATATTAAAATTTAAGATGTATCTATGGATTCTCTTGGACTATGCTTACTATCATGCACATGCTTTAAAATAATCACGACTAAAAAGAGTTTATTCCAAAACTTTCGTTAAGCATTATCTCTAAGATAGGCTTTATATACTCTTTTTGTTTTCCATCTCCCATCTTACCATATGGGGGAGTATATTGTTGCATAGATCTATGGTGTCTCTGTTAAAGTTGTCTCCACTTCCATTTAAACTCTCTCCAGCAACAACATATATACCTAGGAATCTAAGTGATCTCAAACAATATCTTAAAGACCCATTATACAAGAATTCTTTTTTTATAATGTTAACATCCTTATCTCGTTCTGGTTTCGGCTTCATCTTCCGGATGCTAGCAGCGAAACTATATCTGAAGGAGGAATTGGTGTCGCTACAGTAAATTGTTTGGGATCGTTAGTAGTTATACTTTTATGCTAAGAAACCGAAATGAGGTTGTAAAACTGAGTGTTATAATTGAAAGAGATGAAGATGGATACTACGGTTTCAAAGCTCTATCTTCCCAGGATGACAATACACTCAAGCAAGAAGCTTGGATGAGCTTATGGAAAGAATAAAGGGGCAATAGAGCTTTACTTAGAAGTGAAAAAGGGTATAGAAGTCGGGAGGAGGAGTTCGTATGGTGTAAGTTATTGGAGTTAAAAACTGGTTAAAACTGGAAAAGTCATCAAAGTCTTAAACTGTTATACCTGTGCATAAGGAAGAATTTTTGAGATTATTGAAAGGGCATGGCTTCTAAATTATTGATTTAAAGATAGTACTAGTGGGGAAAAGCCATAATAGGAATGGTTTAGGTTCGAAATTAGTCTTTAGGGGTTGATTTACTCAGGCAGATTAACAGGATATGCTCTTGTCTTGGTTTTTGTTCAATGTTTTTGTTACCATATCAACTTGGCTTGCAGAAAGTTAGTTACGAGGCAGGTGGTTTACCATAGAGTCGAAAAAGTAGAAGAAATCGTTGGATTCTGCTTTCATTACTATCTGTTTTGAGTGCGATGCTTGTTTAATATTACAAAAAGCTTTATTTAAACGCGTTTACATAAGAAATGTAATGACTCAAGAGAAGTATAAGAAAGCAGTGGACAAGTTTGTAAAGACAACGCTGGAGAAGCATAGAAATAAAATAGAGGGCATCATCCTCTTCGGCTCTGTTGCGAGAGAGGAAGCAAGAGAAGATTCTGATATTGACATCATATTGATTGTCAATGATGACTCATTTAAGATGCAAAAGCTAATATCAGAAGTCGTCGTGAAAATTTTGTTTGAAACTGAAATATATGTATCAGCCAAAGTAATCTCCTCTGAAGAATACAAACTATTAAAGGAGATTAATTCCTCTTTCTACAGAGATGTGGTAAGGGAGGGAGTATCAATTGGATGAGGTTCACCTTTTACTTGAGAAGGCTGAATCAAAGCTAAATTCGGCCAAAATACTGTTTGAGAATAGAGTATATGATGATGCAATAAGCAGAGCTTACTACTGCATGTATTATGCTGCAAAAGCAATCCTCTGTTTGAAAGAGAAGCATCCAAGAACCCATAGAGGTGTAGTTTCACAATTTGGATTGGAATTCGTAAAGGAGGGTTTAATAGAGGAGTACTACGCCAGAGCGATTACAACAGCACAGGAGAGAAGGGAAATGGCAGACTACGATATACACTATACTCCATCTGAAGAAGAAGCGGAATCGATAGTGGAAGATGCGGAAAGATTTCTGGAGAGGATAAGAAGGGCAATAGACGAGATTAGGAGGGGATGAACAGTTTTATAGTACCACAGAATCTGGGATAAGGCTAAGTAGGGTTAAAGTAAGGGTTAGCATATTTGTTTTTAGTAGAGTTACAGAATGTTGAATGAGAGTTCTTCAAGGGGGTTTTCTATGATGGTAATATGATGATTTCTATATGGAGAATACCACTAGGATTTGGGAAAAATGAGCACTAGGATATGGGAAATATTGCCACCAGGATATGGGATCTAGGATCACCAAGATTTGGGAAATGATACCACTAGGATTTGGGATTTGCTGCCACTAGGATTTGGAATTTGTTACCACTAAAATTTTGGGATTCACCGCCACTAGGATATGGGAAATCTTTTACCACAAGATTTGGGAAAATTAGAGTGAGGTAAGTAAGAAGGTCTAATATA
>CAZCPZ010000129.1:0-5407 GCA_964499875.1 uncultured Thermoplasmatales archaeon
GTTTTCTCATTGTTTAACTCATTTGTTTCTTGAATATTATTTGGTCCATCTGCAACAACTTTTATAACATCTCCTTTGCTGAGACTCTGCCAGGGGTAATCAAACCCCTCTGTATTCATTTGTTGAGCAGCCATCACACCAACTGGATCTACACCAACTAGTTCATCATTAACATAGATATATGTTGTACTAGACATCACTTGTTGATCACCAAGATTCTGAATCCTGTAATTAATCTGGTTTCCACTTAGGAATATATCTACTATTACTAGATCTATGTTTCCTGTTGTGGTTGATGGAATGTTTGTCTCTGCGAAGGTTTCTGTCCTCTGATTATTATTCTCATCCTTCTCATCTACAGTATTTGTTGAATCAGCGGTAACCACCACGATTCTTGTTTCATTACCTAGTGGATTCCAGTTGTAGTTGAAACTCTCAGTTAATGATTCTCCGGGTATAATCTCTCTCTCAGTATTTGTAGCCACAACTACTCCATTTACAGTTAGTGTTGTTCTACTACTATTTGCTGTTGCTTCACCTATGTTTTGTATTCTGTAGTAAACCTTGTCCCCCCCTATGAATATATCAGATATTATGAGATCTGGTTTCCCTGGTTTCGATGAGGTGATTTCTTTGATTCTCACATTATTATCCTCGTTTTCCTCTTCAACTGTATTGTTTCCATCAGCTACTATCTTTATCTCATCACTATTACCAGTGATACGCCATTTATAGTTGAACCATTCTGTGTTTGTTTGTTGTGGAGCCATTACTCCAACTTTGTCAACTGCTACGAGTTTACCATCTATGTATAAGTAGGTGTAGCTGGACTCAATTGTTCTACTACCAATGTTTTGTATCCTATAGTAGATTGTCTCTCCATCTATATAGATGCTATTGATAACTAGATCAGGTTTCCCTACTATAGTTGCTTGGAAGACCTCTGTTCTCTCATTATTTTCCTCATTAGTCTCATTTATAGCATTGTTTCCATCAGCTATAACTGTTACTCTGTGAGAGGTTTCTGTTAGGTTAATCTCGTATTGGAACCATTCTGTGTTTGTCTGTCCACCAGCCATTATATCTACCATGTCTTGAGCAACTAGTTCTCCATCAACGTAGAGGTAGGTTATACTAGAGTTCACTGTTTCATTTCCAATGTTTTGTATCCTATAGTATACTGTTGATCCATCAACGTATATATCTGTGATTACTAGATCTATGTAACCATGAGTAACTGGTGGAGTGGAGTAGTTGGATATAACCTCTAGATATTTCTCTTGTATTTCTTGATCAGATAAAGCTTTAGCATATACGGAGATTTCATCTATTACTCCATTGAAGTATCTATCACCCCAGCTTCTTCTACCAATGTTTATATTGGAGTTAGAAACCCTTATCTCACCAGTGAGTGAAACCATGTTTTCTAGTTTACCATTAACATATATCTTTATATGTCTCCCATCGTATACTCCAGCAACTTGATACCATTTATCCTTCTCTGGTTTCGTTGTACTCCAAACATATCTACGAGTATTTTTTGTTGCAACTGCGAATTCAAACTTATCATTACTATAGGAATGCTGTATCTGCCATTCATTATCCCCGTTCTTACTAATTATATTCGCCCAGTGTTGCCCAGTTGATGGTTCAACATTCCATTTAAGCCAAGCTATAATTGTTAACTCCCTGAGTGGGTTAATATTGACACCTGGTATCTCAATGTAGCTTCCTATACCATTGAAGCTGAGAGCATTATTTTTGATTCCTTTAACCCATTTAGTGGAGTGGAGTATACCATTGTTTTCATCAATAGAATCTCTAGTTATTCCCCCTCTCCCCTCATCTAGATGCCATTGAGCTATTAACCCAGTTTTCTTATTGGATAAGTAGTGTTGTTTTATCTCCTCTGCAGTTAATACTCTACTATATATGGTTACTTCATCTATGAGTATGTTTCCATATTCTCTATTATAGCTATCACCTAGTCTCATAACTTGTCCTTTTTTCATGAGTAGTGGTGTACCATGGTAGGTTATGGTTTTCTTGTGTTCACCATTAACATATATGTCACATCTATTAGGTTGTACAACGTATACTAGGTGGTACCACTTGTTGAGTCTTATATTACCTGGTAAGTAGTCCGCCTTTGTGGTTAGCCATCTATTTCCATCTCCTATATCTCCATGCCAACCTTTTGTATACTGGAATTTTATATCAAAGGTGTAGTCTGAACCAAATCTTGTACCAATTATACCATTTGTATACTTGGAATCTTTTGGCATAACCCATGCTTCGAAACTCCATGTATTTAAAGCGAAATCCTTGCTATATGGTATCTCAACATAGCTGTTTTCTCCATTGAAGCTTAATCCACTATTATTGACTCCTGGAACCCAGTTTACATTGTGTAATCTACCATCGTTACCATGTATGTTATCATGGGCTATTTCTCCTCTGCCCTCGTTGAAACTCCATTTCGCAGCTATTCTACTTCTATATCTACCAATTGTATCAATGTAGTGTTTCCTAATCGTTGAATCATCTAATGGTTTACTATATATCGTTATCTCATCTATTACTCCGTTGAAGAATCGAGATGGATGACTACCATGCCATGCTCCTATGATTAATGGATCATCAGTGTTTGCAAAACCATATCTATGTGAGTTTCTAAGGATCCCATCAACATATATCTTCACTGTTTCTCCATCATATGTTGCCACTAATTGATGCCACTCATCTAAGGTTAAATCAATATTTGATTCAACTCTATGCCATCTATGACCATCCGAGTGATACACAGCTGGTTCCCTACCACCTATAGCTATACCATAACCAGCATAATTGTATTCCTTACCTATAACCCAACCACCATGATCCCATGGTAACTGCGGTGAGTGAATCTTCACCCATACTTCAACACTATACTTATCTGGTTTAAGTATAGGTGAATCCTCCACTATGACATATCCCTTACCGTTGAATTGAAGAGCACTACCATTTACTCCAGTGGTCCAAGTAGCCTTATGTATTACACCATTATGTTCATCAATAGAATCATATATATAACCACCTTTACGCTCATCTAGATGCCACTGTGCTATAACACCATTTCTATATATGATGGAGTTGTATAAATCTAGGATTTCCTCATCTGATAAAACCTTGTTATATACGTATACTTCATCTATCATACCTTTAAATGGTTGTGCACCGTATTGACGGTAACCAACCCAGAAGTTATTCCAATTCCTATGGTGATCACCTATAACACCTCTACCTACACCAGTGTATCTCTTCACCCCATTAACATATAGAGTTATCTCCTCATCTATAGATGAGTATGTCCATACAATATGACTCCATCTACCTATGGGAATCTTAACACCAGTGTCAACATACCTCCAACCAGGATACCTATTCGCTATAGCGTACCTAATAGAACCATCTGGGTACCATGCAATCTCATATTCTCCTTCTTTATTAACAATTATACCACTATTTCTACTACCAGTTGGGTATATCCAAGCACTGATGGTGAATGAGTCTACCATCTTCAAAGAAGGGTCATTCCCCATATCAATGTAATCGTTTCTACCATCAAATAGTAAAGCAGAACCATTTACACCTTTAACCCATTTAGCCCCATGGATAACTCCATTGTTTCCATCTACTGAATCCCTCGTATAGGTACCTACTCCCTCGTTGAAACTCCATTTTGAAATTAAACCTTTTTTCTCTTCCGGTGGCTTAATTGATTGGTAAATGCTTTTAATCTCATCTCTAGATAATGTTTTGCTGTAAACTGTAACCTCATCTATAACAGCATTTAGGAACTGCCCATCTTCTCTTGAACCTATTCTAATGGGCCTTTTACCATCACATGCGTTTCCTCGGAAAACTGTTCCAATTGCAACCTCTCTCCCATCGAGATAAACCCTGTTAACTACATTATCCTTATATGATGCTGCTACGAAATGCCATTTACCTAATGTGATTCTCCCTCCGCTTATCTCAGAGTGACCTGAACCACTGCATTGCCAGGTAGAGAAACCAACAGATAAGTCGTCGTAGATGTATAATGCCCATTCCCATTGCCCAGGGTAGCCTTTTGCAATAATTGGTTGTCTAGACTGAGGATAATTATCAGTGTTTATAGATAACACTTTAACCCATGCAGTGATTGTTAATTCGCCTCTATAGTGTAAGCTAAATCTCTGGTTATCTGGTATCTCAACGTAGTCATTTACTCCATCAAAATATAGAGCTGATCCTTCTACTCCACTAGTCCAAGTTGCTCCTCTTATCCTGCCATTATTCCTATTTATTTGGTCATGTAGGGTTAAACCTTTGTTTTCATTGAAACTCCATTTTGCGATTACTGTTTTTGAAGCTATCTGTTTCTGATAAGACGCATATACCTCTCTTATCTGAGAAGCAGAGAGAGCCCCCTTGTAGATTCTTACTTCATCTATTAATCCATTGAAGACTCCTCTATATCCATGATTAGAGTTTAGTATATTCCCTATTCTAAGAGGAGCTGGACCAGTGTACGCTACTACTTTACCAATTACTTTCTCTCCTTCTAGTCTCCCATCTACGTATATCAATAGTTTCCTACCATCATATACACCTGTTACATGATACCAGTGGTTAGGAGGATGAGGATGGGAAACCACGGAGAAGTCTCTACCATCGGATGACCTCTCTAATCCAGCTACAAATTTGTTACCCCTTGTCCAAGCAATATAGAATGTATCCTCATTTCTACCATTCCTAGCGATTTTCCATATAATTGGATCATTCCTAGAATCCCATCCCATGGTATAGGGTTTTACCCATGCCATGATGGCCCAGGAGTCTACTAGGTTGTAGATACCATTCTTGTTAGGTATCTCAATATAGTCATCTCTGTTATCGAAGCGTAATGCTGCTCCACTGATTCCCGTTGTCCAGCTAGCACCATATATTTTTCCATTGTTGTCGTTTATGGAATCATGTGCTGTATTACCGCTTCCTTCGTCTAGATTCCATTTAGCTATGATAGAGTTTTTAGGTTTATTTTTCTCATAGTGTTCTTTTATTTCTTTTGGTGTCAGTGCTTTATTGTAGATGGTTACTTCGTCAATTATGCCGTTGAAGAAGCCACCGTCTCCTCTTTTACCGATATAGAGATGGCTGTCTCCAGTGTATCGACTCCAGGTACAAGTGTTTTCAGAGGTTATATCTACTCCGTCTAGATATATCTTTATAGGGTTTGTGAATACTACTGCTAAATGATGCCATATATTTAGTGATACTCCTCCTGTTCCCATTCTACCTATTTCTATTCCTCTTACTTTTGCAGATACACCTATTCTACCGTTTTGACTCTCATCAAAAGCTATTCTAAATTGATTATTGG
>CAZCPZ010000130.1:0-2292 GCA_964499875.1 uncultured Thermoplasmatales archaeon
ACCCCTGACTTCGGGGTTTATATACTAGTTGATAGAGGGTTATAGATATGATTAGGATAGGGCAAGCAGGTATACCTTTGTCATGTAAAGGTAGAACCAATAAAGATGGTTTAATCTACACCAAGGAGATTCTTGATTTAAATGCTATGGAGATACAGTTTGTTAGAGGACTCTATGTTATGGAGGATGAAGAAGCTGAGTTTATGCGAAACTACGCTGAAGAGAATGATGTAGAACTTCATGTTCATGCACCATACTATATCAATCTAGCAAGTGATGATGAGGCTAGTTTAAGTTTTGAGAAAGTGATGCACTCAGCTCGCCTAGCTGAGAAAATGGGAGCGAAAACAGTTGTCATACACCCAGGTTATTATGGTAGAGAGAATAAAATGAAGACTCTTCGTAACATCATTAAAAACCTTAAAACCCTGCAGAGGATGATGAAGAAGGAGAATCTATCAGTTAAACTTGGAATTGAGACAATGGGTAAACAGAAGGTGTTTGGTTCAATCGATGAGATACTAGAAGTATGTACGAAGGTTAAAGGTGTGGTACCAGTCATAGACTTGGGTCATATACATGCTAGATGCAATGGTTGTTTAAAAGAAAAAGAGGATTTCATCAAAGTTTTTGAAACATTTTCTTCTCTTAATCTTGACCACTACCTGGTTCATGTAACAGGAGTACTATATGAGAATGGAAATGAGCTGTATCATATACCTATTAAGAAGGGTGATATGCCTCTTATGCCTTTGATAGATGCCATACTTGATAATAAATATAATGTAACTTTGATATCTGAGTCACCTTTACTTGAGCATGATGCGGTGTATATTAGGTTACAAGTAGAAAAGGCTATAATGAAGAGGACTGGTAAAGAAGAAGCAGATTATAGAGATTTATCGGAGATCCCATGAGTAGAAATGAAGTTTTCATAGAATCAATACACTATATACATAGGAAGATAAAGGATATCCTGCAACAGGTTTCACGGGAGGAGATAAGAAAAGTTAGGGGACTATTCTTTAAAACCAATCACATCTTCTTATATGGAGCAGGGCGTTCTGGTTTAGTAGCTAAAGCCTTTGCTATTAGGCTTAGACACCTAGGTTTCCAAGCCTTTGTTATAGGTGAGACTATAACAGTTCCAGTTCAGAAGGATGACTTGGTTATAGTAGTCTCTGGTTCTGGTGAAACTATTCCAGCTGTTATGACCGCGGAGATTGCTCATAAACTTGGAGCAAAAGTCGTTTCTATAACTGGGAGAAAGAACTCTGATATAACTAGGTTTGCTGATGTAACTATACATCTTGCTTCAACTTGTGATGAGGAGGAGAGGAAAAGGTATGCTCCTCTCGGCACACTTTTTGAAGCTAGCGCATGGATTCTATTAGATGGTTTAGTAGCTGATTTACTGGATAGCAAGAATGAGACAGAGGAAACTATGCGGAAACGTCACGCCACTCTAGAGCAATAAAAGACTGAGAGGAGAGAGTATAGAATCAATCAGGTGTTATCAAATCCGTCTTCTCTAAATAGGAATCTATCAATGTCACTCATTGGGTTAGTTAACTCTATGAATTCATACCACTCTGGTTCATCCTCTTCCTCATCATCAAGTAGGCTGAATTCTCGATATTTCTCTTTTAAAACCTCTTCTAATCCCTTACTGAATACATACTGTGGGGAGAACCCCAAGCGGTTTATTAGATCAAGTTTTTCTTTTGAAACATGGATAACAATCTTTTTCTGACCACTCATAGGTTTTACTCCACCCTTTTGATTTTATAATCTCTTTTCATCGTTTTTATGTTTTCTGTTTGCTATAATTATTCTGTATTTTATATACTTTCCTCCCCCTTATTCATGTAGCTTGGGTGAGACAGAAACAATATAAGTATATTGTCCTATTTCAGCAAACCATGTTCGAAGCACCTAGAGGTACAAGGGATTTCCCACCGGAGGAGATGGTCAAGAGGAGATATGTAGAAACTAAGATAAGAGAGACATTTAAAACCTTTGGTTATAGGGAGGTTCAGACACCCACCTTTGAGTATCTTCAACTCTTCACCTTGAAATCTGGAGAGAGTATAATAGAGGAGATATATTCCTTTAAAGATAAAGGCGGTAGAGATCTTGCTCTTAGACCAGAGTTAACGGCACCTGTCATTAGATTCTATGTTGAGAAACTACAGATGAATCCTAAACCATTAAAGTTATTCTACATTGGTAACTGTTACAGGTATGATAGACCACAGAAGGGTAGATATAGAGAGTTTACGCAAGCAGGAT
>CAZCPZ010000130.1:2302-5374 GCA_964499875.1 uncultured Thermoplasmatales archaeon
TATAGGTGTGGATACACCTGAAGCATTAGCAGAGCTTATCACACTAGCCTATAGGATACTTGAGAATATTGGTGTAAAAGATATGAAACTCTGCATAGGTGATCTAAATATCTTATCCACCCTATTCCAACAACTTGGTTTAACATCCAGTCATAGGAAACAGCTTACTCAATTAATAGATAAGGAGAGATTCAATGAAGCTTATATGCTACTGGAGGAGTTAGGAGTTTCATCTGATAAAATTGATTGGTTCCTCAGTATCCTAAGAGAAGATAACTTGGATTCCCTGTTAACTCTTCTACATGACTATAAAGAGGTAGTAGATGAAATAACATATCTACAAGAAGTCTTTGATCTCCTAGAAGAATCTTTCATGATTAAGGAATTTGATTTAAAACTAAGTATCGTTAGGGGATTAGATTACTATAAAGGAATTGTATTCGAGATCGAGGCCCCTAAACTTGGAGCGGAGAAGCAACTATGTGGCGGTGGAGTATATGAACTAGTTCCTCTTTTTGGAGGGAGAGAGATACCTACATCTGGTTTCGCAATAGGTTTAGATAGAGCAATCCTCGCTGCTGAAACAGAAGGAGTAGAGTACCCTACTCCTCAACTCGACTACTATGTTATACCTGTTACAGTGGAGCTTATTTCAAAGGCAATTGAAATCACACAGATTCTTAGGAACAAGGGTTTCTCAGTGGACATTGATTTAATGAGAAGAGGAATTAGTAAATCCTTAAAACATGCTAGCTCCTTGAATACTAGTAAAACCATTATAGTTGGTCCAGATGAATTCTCTAAAGGAGGAGTAACTGTTAGGGATATGGAGACAGGGAAGCAGATATTTGTTTCATTCGAAGAATTACAAGGTTTATAAAGAGGTATATATGAAGAAGAAAAAGGTGTTTTTGATTGATACATCTGCTATTTTATCAGGTAAGCCATTAGTTTTAGATGGAGTAATGGTTACAACTCCACTGGTAGAGAAAGAGTTTTCTCCAGGGGGACGAGGATATCGAATCCTTCAGTTTCTACTGGAATCAGGTTTAGAGGTTAGATCACCATCAAAAAAAATGTTTAAGATCGTTGAGGAAGCTGCTTCTGATACAGGGGATATAGGTAGTTTATCACCAGCGGATAAAGAATTATTGGCTCTAGCTTTAGAGCTAAGAAACATGGATGAGGATGTCACCATTTTAACAGATGACTACTCTATTCAAAACACTGCTTCTCAACTTGGAATAGAGTTTAAAAGCATCACTCAACATGGAATAACAAAAAAGTTTAAATGGATCTGGCGATGTCGAGGTTGTGGCATGGTTTTCACAGAGAGGATAAAGGCTTGCCCTAGATGTGGTTCAGAAGTAAAACGTATACCCAAGTGTAGAGAAACCCTTAGAACGTGGTAGTAGATGAAAACAATGAGTGAGTTAAGAGAGTTATTAATCCGTTTTTGGCGGAGTGAAGATGAGAGGATATCCGCCGTAAGAGATATAGTTATAGCTTTACTCATAGTTCTAGCTATCCTGACTTCCCTATGGGCTTATACTGGTCAATGGTTTGGTGTCCCAATGGTTGCTATTGAATCAGGTAGTATGATGCATCTCAATGAACCCTTCGGTAGAATCGGTACAATCGATGCTGGAGACATGGTTCTACTAGTTAAAGTTAGTAGTAGAGAGGATATACTTACTCGCGGTAGCTCTAAAGGTGGAGAGATGGCAAAGGGTGACAAGGGGTTTAAATCATATGGGGACTATGGAGACGTTATAGTGTATAGGAAGTATGGTAGAACCGATGAGGATCCAATAATCCATAGAGCGATGTGCTGGATTACGTATCACGAAGAGTATGGAACCTATACTGTAGAGGAGTATGGGTTATACAATGTCTCCTCTATAACGATCTCAGAACTAGGTCTATATAACTATAAACCTACTCACTCTGGCTTCATAACCAAGGGAGACAACCCTATAACAAATGATAGATGTGATCAAGCAGGTGGTATATGTAGGGAGCCTATTAAAGTAGAATGGATAACTGGTAAAGCAAGAGGAGAGCTACCATGGGTTGGAACTATAAACCTATTCTTCAATGACCTCATGAGTGGTAGACTATGGAGTTCTCATCCAACTGTTGGCAACGTACCATCTGACTGTATAACATGCTTAATCATACTAATTGTTACTCTAATATCAATACCTCTATCAATGGATATCTATGATTTCTTGAAACATAGGAAGACTCATAAAACCTAGGGGTACCAGGGAGGATATGTTTCATAGGGGATAGGATCTCTAACACCTGCTTCTTTGAAACCTTTTAATCTAAGTAAACAAGAATCACATCTGCCACAGGCCTTCTCTCCACCTCTATAGCATGACCAAGTTAAGTGTATAGGAGCATCAAGCTCTAAACCCTTCTTGATTATCTCAGCTTTCGTTAACTCTATTAGCGGTGTAACTATCTTTATACCTCTACCCTCCGCTCCTCTCTTTGTACCTAGATCAGCTACTCTCTGGAAAGCCTCTATATACTCTGGTCTACAATCAGGGTAACCAGAGTAATCAATAGCGTTAGCTCCCATGAATATAGTATCCATATCATTATTCTCAGCATAAGCAAGGGCATAGGATAGGAAAATAGTGTTCCTAGCGGGTACATAAGTAGATGGTATACCTCTCTCTATCTCCTCTAGTTTCCTCTCAGGTATCTCATCTGGTTTACCAACGAGACTAGATTTTGTAAATAAACTAGTATCTATTGATATAATCTTATGCTCCACTGCTTCTAGATACTCAGATATGTTTTTTGCACTCTCAAGCTCTCTCATATGACTCTGCCCGTATTGTATAGTTAACGCATACAAAGTAGCATTATACTCTTTTTTTGCAATAGCTGCTGTGACACACGAGTCTAATCCACCTGAGAGAAGCACCACAGCTTTCATCTTAGACTCCTCTTAATCTTTGCACCTTGACCTAGTCCCTCATCTACCTTAACCTCTACTTCATATAACTTATTGTTATCTAGTTTCTCCACTAGTTTATCTAGTATATAGTTTGCTAT
>CAZCPZ010000131.1:0-5330 GCA_964499875.1 uncultured Thermoplasmatales archaeon
AAAAACACAGCATAGCAGTTAGAGACGTAGCAGTAAAGATAGCAGAAAAGGCAGGAGCAGATACTAAACTAGTAGAAGTAGGGGCATTACTACATGATATAGGTAGATGCAAAACCCATGGAATAAACCATGCTGTAGAAGGAGCAAAAATTGCCAGAAGAAGAGGACTACCAGAGAGTATTGTAAACATTATAGAGAGACACATAGGAGCAGGATTATCACCAGAAGTAGCAAAAAAACTAGGGTTACCAGAGAAAGACTACACACCCAAAACATTAGAAGAAAAAATAGTATGCCACGCAGATAACCTGATAAATGAACATGAAAGACAAAACATTGAAGTAGAAGTAGAGAGAGCACTAAGAGATGGTAACCAAGAATATGCTCATAGATTAATGCAGTTACACAAAGAACTAAGTGATATATGCGGAGTAAACCTAAATCTAATATGAACCCTTGCTTTAAGAAAAAGATAAATATGCTTGTTTAGATAAAGAAAATAGTAGAGTACTGCAGGGGTAGCCAAGCCTGGTCAACGGCGCGGGCTTGAGGGGCCCGTCCCGTAGGGGTGCGCGAGTTCGAATCTCGTCCCCTGCACTACCCTTTTTCATATCCACCAAGAAAAAGTTTATATGACCAAGATCATAGACATCATGGGAGAAAACCTTGGGAGAATATGATGTAATAGTTATAGGAGCTGGACCAGCTGGTTCAACAGCTGCAGAGAAAATTGCTTCCCATGGTTTAGCTGTTCTATTAATAGACAAAGAAGTTTTTCCAAGGTGGAAACCTTGTGGTGGAGGCTTAACAATTAGAACACTCAAGAGGTTTCCTTATCTAAAAGAAACAGTTGATTCCTACTCCTACAGTGGATACGTTTACTCTCCTTCTCTAACTCAATATGTATCAACACATAAAGAAGAACCAATACTAGCAATGGTTAAAAGAGAATACTTCGATAGTATACTAGTTAGAAGAGCTATAGATAAAGGAACGTTTTTCATAGATAACGCAAAGGTTATAGATATAAAAATCCTGGAAGATCAAGTAAAAATCCTTCTTAACAATGGTGAAACACATAAAGCTTATATAACGATAGGTGCAGATGGTGTAAATAGTATAACCGCAAAGAAAACAGGACTCCTAAAGAATAGAAGACACCTAGGAGTATGTATACTAAAAGAGATTCCGCTTGATGAAGAAGTTTTAGATGAATTCTACACAGAGAAGAGATCCTGCTACATATACCCAGGTATAGATGGTGTAACAGGATATGCATGGGTATTCCCTAAGAAGAATAGATTAAACATGGGTTTAATCCATTACCGTAGAAACAACAAAACAGATAAGAAGAATCTAAAAGACATATTCCTCTCCCTGCTACAAAAACTCAAAGATAAGAAACTTCTACCACCAACAATAGACTATGGTAACCTCAGAGGGGGTATAGTCCCAGTTTGGCCTCTAGAGAAAACCTATACAGATAGAATAATACTATGTGGAGACGCAGCAGGTATAATAAACCCGCTGAGTGGAGAAGGAATATACCATGCAATCGTCTCTGCTAACCATGCAGCAGATACAGTCATTGAGGCATTTGAGGAGAAAAACTTCTCAGAGGGTTTCTTCTCGAAATATGAGAAGAAATGGTCTCACGACCTAGGAGAAGAAATCAGAGTTATACTACCATCCTCGAACATATGGCGGAGAGACTACGAGAAACTAATAAGCATAGTTAAAAGAGACCCCATTCTAACAGAACTACTACTAGACTTAATAACCTCACAAACCTCGATAAAAGACCTCCGGTGGAAGATAGCAAAAAGATACATACTCTCCTTACTGCGTCACCACCTAGAACATTAAACAACTCCACCATAATCTGAGAAGATATTGTCCAAAGAAGTCTAACCACTTAATAGATATCTTTTTTGAAGAGATCAAAGCATCATACTAGGATAGCATACACTAGACCTACACTAGATGACTATAGAGATCTTCTCAAAGATTTTTAGTCAAACACAATCCCTAGTACAAACCCAGTAAAACCTCCTATAATGAAGAGTGGTGGAGGCAATATATAGAGTGGTATACCTACAAATGGTATGAATATAGCTATATGCAATAGATGACACCACTGTCCCATTGCTCCATTTGTATCCAGTATCACTCCTCCAACAACAAGTAATAGAGGAGTAACAGGTATAAACGGTGGTAGTAGTAACCCCTCACCTATACCAGTAACCTTACATAGAGTATTCACATATATACTATTATCCTTGAATTCCTCCTGTAAAACAGATACTAGTCTATCAATCTCCGATGAATCCACAATGTTATCATCCAATAGATCATCCAGTAAGCCCAGAACAAAAGATAGCCTCTCATCACTCAACAAATCTGAGTTAAAGTAATCACTATGATAGAAGGATAAAACCTGGTTCCTCGGGTAATCAATTTTCCCTAGGTTTTCAATATTTTTTCTCTCCGAATCTAGATTAAGAGAGAATGCAGTAGCAGCGGAAGATAAAAGCACCAGCAAAAACACAACCATCGCATAGATATATTTTCTCATTTTTATCACACTTCCAAACAAATATCTCTATTTTCTATGTTACAACAAAATTCATAATGCATTTAAAATATAAAAATTTATCCTAAACAATAAATGATACTCCCTCTGATTTTGGTTTTCTTAGAATCTAGGAGTAGATTCTCGCATTATCAGACAGCTCATTCCCTAGATTCTTAATAACTAGTTTTAAATAAAATCTAGGAATTGAATTATCTACAGGATAACATTTATATATCAATTTTCGTATCCGATAATTCCCATTCGTTCAAACCAGACATCAACTCGGGCAATTTCCCTACTGTGGGAAACCCGGTATCAGGCAACCAAATATAGGTTTTAGGTTGCCATGATAAGATGTCACGGTTTGAGCAAAAAGAAACTCAGATGAATCATACTCTGATCTCACCATAAAATATCTCATAGAGATGGTAAGCTATGCCAAAGACTCATCACCCAAGAAGAGGATCAATGGGGTTCTCCCCTCGAAAAAGAGCTAAATCAGAGACTCCACATATAAGAAGTTGGCCAGAAGGTGGAGATAAACCTAAACTACAGGGTTTCCTAGGTTACAAGGCAGGTATGACACATGCTCATGTAGTAGACTATAGACCCACATCAACTACATCTGGTAAAGAAGTTATAATGCCAGTATCAGTAGTTGAAACACCTCCACTAAAAATAGCTGCTATCCGAGCATATCAGAAAACAGTCTATGGGTTAAAAACCATTGGAGAAATCTGGATGGATAAACTTGATCCAGAGTTAAGTAGACGAATACCTGTATCAAAGAATAAAAAAGAGAAAAACTGGGATTTATTAAATAATGCTGATGATATTAGAGTGATCGTTTATACTCAACCGAAACTTGTCACTGGTGTACCAAAGAAGACACCTGAGATTAGAGAGATCAGAATAGGTGGAGGAACACTAGAGGAACAAATAGAGTATGCAAAAAATATACTTGGAAACGAAGTCAAGGTTACCGATGTAATCAAAGAAGGAGATATGCTTGATATAATAGCAGTTACTAAAGGAAAAGGATTCCAGGGACACGTTAAAAGATGGGGTGTTAAACTCCTTTACCATAAAAACTCTAAACATCGAAGAATGATTGGAACTGCTGGATCATGGCATCCAAACTGGGTACAAGCAACTGTTCCACAAGCAGGACAAATGGGTTACCACCAGAGAACAGAATACAATAAGAGAGTGATCAAGATAGGTGAAAACGGTGAAGAAATAACACCCGCTGGTGGATTCCCACACTATGGAGTAATCCGAAACTCCTACATACTATTACATGGCTCTATACCTGGTCCAGTGAAGAGACTCGTAGGTATGAGAGATGCTATTAGATACACTAAGGGAGTTAAAGTAGAGAAACCAGAGATAACATATATATCTACAACTAGTAAACAAGGTGTATAATTATGAAGGTAAACGTATACAGCTTAGATGGAACACCTAAAGAAGAAATCATGCTCCCACCTGTATTCTCAACAGCGTACAGACCAGATATAATCAATAAATCATTTAATGTACTACGAGCGAATAAACGTCAACCATATGGTGCAAGCCCACTTGCAGGTTTAAGGCATTCAACAGAGTCAGCTGGTAAAGGTAGAGGAGTATCTCGTGTACCAAGATTAAAAGATAGTATGCGTGCAGCACTTGCACCATGTGTGGTTGGTGGTAGAAGAGCTCATCCGCCGAAAGCAGAGAAAAAATGGAAAGAGAAGATAAATAAGAAGGAGCGTATCCTAGCTAGAAACTCTGCTCTAGCAGCGACAGCTGTAAAAGAATTAGTTCAACAGAGAGGACACAAGTTTAAACCAGATATAACACTACCAGTCATAGTGGAGGAAGCATTTGAAGATTTAACAAAAACTAAGGATGTTATAAAGACATTTGAAAACATAGGGGTCTATGATGATATACTCAGAGCAAAAAATGGTACACATATAAGGGCGGGGAAGGGAAAACTTAGAGGTAGGAGATATAAGACACCAAAGTCTATACTGATAATAGCTTCTAAGGATACAATATTTAGAAGCTCAAGTAATCTACCAGGTGTTGATGTAGTTAAACCTGATCAACTAAACATTGAGCATCTAGCCCCAGGTGGAATGAGTGGACGTTTAACGGTTATAACAAAACCAGCATTAGAGATACTAGGAGGGAAAACCTAAATGGAGGATCCCTATGGTATAATATACTATCCATATGTAACAGAGAAAACAATGGATCTCATGGAGAAAAACAATTCATTAGTATTTATGGTTAGAAGAGAAGCTACTAAACAACAGATTAAGAGAGCTATAGAGGAAATGTTTGATGTGAAAGTTGAAAAGGTTAACACTAAGATAACTAAGAATGGTAAACAAGCTATAGTTAAATTCCATCCAGACTATAGAGCAGAGGAAATAGGTATGAGAATAGGAGTATTCTAAAGGAGGATAACCAATGGGAAAAAGAATAATTTCTCAGAGACGAGGTCGAGCAAAAGGCCGTTTCAACGTTCCATCTCATCGATTCAGAGGGGATATAAGATATCATCATAATGTATGGGGATTAAAAGGAGTAGTTGAAGATATCATCCATGACCCCGGTAGAACTGCTCCTCTTGCTGTTGTTAAATTTGAGAATAAAGAAAAAATATTCATGCTAGCGGCAGAGGGAATAAAAGTTGGAGATGAGATTCAAATAACAGATAACATAGATGCAATGAAACCGGGTAATGTACTACCAGTTGGAA
>CAZCPZ010000132.1:0-5238 GCA_964499875.1 uncultured Thermoplasmatales archaeon
ATAACCCTTATAACCCTGCTTGGCAGCATACAAAACTAGATAGAGGATACGTGGAGATCACTGGTACATATGATGAAAACTATACTTATATACTAGCGGTTATGATGAGTAGAGATAACCATGTATATAGACTTAAATATAGATGGGAGGAGGATCCCGCTGCTAAGGAGTGGGAGGAAACAGTTTTCACAGAAAACTTGAATCTTGTAGATGTAACTATAACAACTGATCCATATAGACCTAATAGGATTATTATATATGGTTTAGACTCAGAGACCTACATGTTTAGGGTTTTCCAGAGTAGTGATTATGGTAATAGCTGGGAGGAGATTAGATTCACTACACCACCTATCAACCATGATATTGGTGTAGCTATAAGTGATCTTAAATTCAGTAGAGATAACAGGGATACAATATATCTATCACTCATCTACATTGATAACACTAGATTATCTAGAAGCATCCTACTATCATATAATATAGAGAACAGAGGATGGCATAAAATATCAGATGAGATACAGGGTTGGATAACATCCTTTGCTATAGATGATAACAAGATATATATGACTATTAGTCGATCAATGAATCATATACTACTAGTTGGTATTAGAAACAATAACGAGGGTTACACTTGGGAGGATAGAGATATTGTTTTAGAGGATGGAACAGTGTTACCATCAACTTGTAATGCTAGAGGAGTAACTATAGCACCATATGATAACTCAACAATCTTCCTAGGAATAGTTGACTCGATTGATGAGAATATAAAAGATTTCGAGGTCCGTGGAATCTATAAGAGTATAGACTCAGGTAAAACTTGGAGACGTGTTGCTCAACCCGGTAGTAGCTACATGTGTTACCTCAAAGGGAACTCTATCTCTTTTGATCCAGTTAACCCCAAGGTTATGTACGCTGGTATGACAAACTTTGATTGTATTAGGAAGAGTATCGATTATGGTGAAACCTGGTATCCTATAACTGAGGGACTAAGTGGGATAAACGTTTTTGGAGTAGCAATCAAGGATAACAAGGTATATGGCGTAGTACAATCTGCTATAGCGATAAACAATGATACTCTAGAAACCAATACCTGGGTTTATAGGCAGATTACTAGTCCAAACGGTAGGGTTACAGCGAATCTATATGGTGGAGTAGAAGTTGATCCCTTTAACAGTAGTATAGTACTGGTTGGAGCTGGACATAGATATAGTACCCTATCTCATAACGGTGGAGTGTTTAGGAATACCAACTATGGGTATAGTAGTTCTCCACTTGACTGGGAGCGTGTATTATATGATACTAATCCATCTGATGATCTAGATAATCCTCAGATAATGGATATATACTTCTCTAAAACACAACCTGGTTTAGTATTCGCAGCAGCTATGATTAATAAAGCATCTATGAAGGGTGAGAGAGGAGTATATATAAGTTTTGACCATGGTGCAACTTGGAAGTGGATCTATAAGGATAGCGATATGTATTATATAACACAGGATCCGCTCGATTCAAATATCTACTATGTTGTTGGTAGCAGCGAAGATGGTGGTGGGAGAATCCTTAAAATCATGGTTGATGGAGAAGAAGTTAGAGTAGAGGAATCTAAAACGTTTTTACTTGATGACTACTTTTATAGTATAGATATACAACAGGGTTTACCATTAGATGAAACATATGCTTTTATTGGTACAGAAAATGGTGGGATAATAAGGGTATCTCTACTTGATCTAAGAAATCTAAGGAGAGAAGCCTTAATTGAAGATGAGATATTGATACATGAGTTTGAGGAGGGAAGAAGCACTGTTGTAGCTGTGAATCCCGCTAAGCCAGATGAGATATATATAGGTTTATATAATGGTGGTGTGTATAGAAGTATTGATAATGGTTTAACATGGGAATACTATAGTCAGGGACTAAAATCTAGTGCCATCAACATCTTTGAATTAAAATTCACGTTGAATGGAGAGAAACTATTCGCTGGTACATTAGGTGGTATAGCGGTTTTAAAAACTAAATAAGGTGAGAAAAAGAGATGAAGAGAAAGGTATTGATATTAACTGTTTTACTCACCATAGGCTCACTTGCAGGTTGCATAGTGGATGAGCAACCAGAGGATCGTTACAGGAAACCAGTTTTTGATGAGGTAGATATCCATAAGGATGTAGTATATGGGCAAGCCTATGACTACTATGGGAATCTAACTAATCTACTAATGGATATATATGAACCTAGAGGTGACCTAGCTGAGAAGAGAGCATTAATAATATCTATACACGGTGGGGGATTCATTAGTGGTGATAAAGCAGATGGGAAATGGGTAACATTCTGTACACTCTTTGCGAAGATGGGTTATGTAACTGCTTCTATAAACTATAGGCTTCAACCTAGAGGTTATAGAGACAAGGGTAGAGCTATTACTGAAGCAATGTATGATGCAAAAGCAGCTGTTAGATACTTTAGAGCACACGCTGAAGAGTATAGAATTGATACTGATCGCATAGCTATAATTGGTAGCTCAGCTGGGGCAATAACAGCTTTACATGTCACATACCTAAGAGAATCAAGATATGAGGGGGATAGTGGTAATCCTGGGTTTTCATCTAATGTAACTGCTTGCGTGGACCTATGGGGTGGATTATATAGTAATGTAACAGAGATCGACCCTGGGGAGCCACCAGTATTAATCATACATGGAACACTAGATGAGGTTGTACCATATAGCGAGGCGGAGAATATATCTCAGATATGTAAAGAAGTAGGGGTGTACTGTAGTTTACATCCACTGGTTGGAGAAGGACATGCACCATGGGATAAATACAAGGAGTTTCTACCATGGATAATGGAATTCCTCTACCAATACTGCGCTAACAAAGAAGAAACCATGGAGATGAGTTTTGATACACCAATTGGTTTAGGTGTCGGTGACGAGTCTCACCTAGAATTCCTAAACAAGAGGATGCAAGAAGAAGATATATTAGCGGTTAAACCACATCTAATGAGTCTACTAGATGAGATAAAAACTGGTAGAAAAACACTTGTCTTTAGCGCCAACTACTACTCAGAGGTTGAAGATCTCATAGAAGAAGCTCTGGAGAAAAGCGTTGAGATAATAGGTTACAACCTAGAGGGACCATATACCATTGATGAGATGATAGAGCAGGAGAGAAGAGTTTACAATCTAACTAGGGAACAAGGTTTATTATTCATGTTTGGACCAACACTACATGCCTTGATGAGAAACTATGCAGTTTTCATACAGTACACTGATATAATACTAGTACAAGTTCAGTCACTGCAAACAATGGATGACTTCAGGAGTAGAGTAGAAGAGTTAGTTGATAATATATCTAAGATCAACCCAGATGTTGAGATATGGATTCAACTCTCCATAAATCCACCTGGTGATAGGAATCTAACAGTAGAGGAATTCCTAGAGGATATCTATGAGGTAGAGGATTTAGTAGATGGGATATGGATATTCTACCTCAACAATAGATGGAGTGATGTAAAAGAAATACTAGGAGAATTGAGACCAAAGAATAAGGGTGTAGATGTATGAATAATAGGTTACTGCTTCTAATACCATTGATGATATCACTGTTGACTCCACCATCTCTTGCTAACCCCCTGGATAATGGTTTAAAAGATAAACTAGGGGAAGTAGAAACCATTATATGGTTTGGTGCTCACCCAGATGATGAGCTATATACCGCTGGAACCTTCGGATACTACACCAAAGACCTCGGAGGTCATCTCATAATAGTTTCACTATACTATAACCCAGGTTACGTTGACAACAACGAGTTATCAGCTAGATACCTAGGTAATGCAACATATATTAGAATAGAGGAGCAACTGGGGAAACAACTCCCTAGGTGTAGACACTGGGGTCAGATAGATGAAGTAGTTAGAGTACTCGAATATATGGGAGTGAAAGACTATATAAAACAGTTGATCCTAGAATATAAACCTGGTATAGTATTTGGTTTTGAATCAACAAATGGGTTTAGACATAGCCCTCAACACGTAACCATGGCTAAACTAGTAGATAAAGCTGTTAAAGAATTAATGAAAGAGGGACAAAGATTCTTTGAATACTACTATGTTTTAAATAGAGACCCAGGGTGGTTTGGAGAAGAGAAGATGGATCCACCACCAGTTACTGATATCATAGAGTTAAATAATGATATGTGGAATTATAAACTTAGGTTATTTGAAATCTACTCAGAGTTCTATCCAATGCTGAGTAATGAAACCTGGGTTAATGGTTTACAACACAAAGAATACTTTAGGAGAGTAGAAGTTAAACTCAACTCATTGAATAAGGGTTTCCCAAGAGGTTCCTATGTCAAAGTTAAGGTAGGTAAACCTATACCTAAGAGTCTACTGGAAAACAATGGAATAATAGGTTTCCTAGTGGATACCTCCTGGAAGAAACTTGAACCGGAGGATGACCATTACAACTGGGGTATCCTAGATGAAATAATTAACGAAGCAGTTGCTAATGGTAAATATGTTCCTTTAAATATCATGGCTGGGGAGTTAATACACCAGACTGGGCTATAGAAGAATCTGAGACTTATACTTTTATTGATACTAACAAGTATCGTAGAAGCTACTTGGAGAATATAACTATTCCAGTGTTTTGGAATGAAACCTTCTAATGGAGAAAAAGAAATTCATAGAAAAACTTGGGGAGAGATACTCTGGTAATCCTAGTGTTGTAGCTGTAACAGTGTCTTTTGTAAATGCTATGACAAATGATTGGTTTATACCTCATTTCATTGGGAGAATAGGAAACACAGAGGTTAATCAAGTAGAGGATTGGCTTAAAATAGGTTATACACATGAGAAGATGCTGAGAGTAGGTGTGGAGACAATTGAAACTTGGGCAGAATCTTTTCCGAACCAAGTACTTAAACTCCCACTTGGTGTAACCCGTGAGGATCTAGATGGAAGTAAAACTAGGCTTGCAGAAGAGATAATCTCATATGGATATGAAAACTACCCTGATAGATTCTATGTGCAAGTAAATGCTTTATGTCCAAATCTTCCATCTCCAGATGAACTAGTAGATATCATAGAAGGGGAACCACTATATTTACTTAAACTACTAGTGGAGCATACACCAAATATTGGTTTACAACTTCTAGCAGCAGCCTCTAGCTGGTATAAAGATGATTGTAGACTAAACAATAGAGAGTATCCATGTTACCCTAGAATAGTCCTGCTGGAGAG
>CAZCPZ010000133.1:0-2232 GCA_964499875.1 uncultured Thermoplasmatales archaeon
TTCTAGGTGGAAGCCCAAGATGTTCAATAGCAATACTAAATGCATCTAAAGCTGGTTTAAAAGAATTCATCATAGTAATTGGTTACAAAAACAAGGTGATTAGAGAATACTTCAAGAATGGAGAAGGATTAGGTGTAGATATAGAGTATCTAAACCAAGGTAAACCACTAGGTACAGCTCATGCTGTTAAAACAGCTAAAAAATTCATTGATAATGAATTCATAGTTATGTGTGGAGACACAATATTTGGAAGCAAAGACATAGAAAAAGTAGTTAAGACAAGGAATAGTATAGGGCTAACAAGAGTTGAATACCCAGAGGAGTATGGAGTAGTAGAATTAAAAGATAACAAGGTTATAAGGATATATGAGAAAACAAGGAAACCAATATCTAATATCATAAACGCTGGTATATACCATTTCACCGAGGAGATACTAGAATATATAGAGGAAACAAAAATCTCTCCCAGAGGAGAATACGAGATAACAGATTCCATAAACACTTTCTTAAGGAATCATGAACTAGAACCCATATTTCTAGAGGAATGGAGAGACGTTGTATACCCATGGCATCTCCTAGATGCAAACAAAGAAACCCTAGAGAATATAAGTAGAGATATAAAAGGAGAGATAGAGGATAAAGTAACCATAAAAGGTAACGTAGTTATAGGAGAGAATACTAGAGTTATGAGTGGAAGCTACATAGAGGGACCAGTTATCATAGGAGGTAATTGTAAGGTTGGACCAAACTGCTATATAAGACCCTATACCAGTATAGGAGATAACTGTCATATTGGTAATGCGTGCGAGGTGAAAAACTCGATTATAATGAATAATACCAATATTCCTCATCAAAACTATGTTGGAGATAGCGTAATAGGATGCAACTGCAACCTTGGAGCGGGAACAAAGATAGCTAACCTAAGACTAGATAAGAAGGGCATAAAAGTAGTGATAAATAGTAAAGAAGTGGATACTCATAGAAGAAAACTAGGAGTGATAATGGGTGATAACGTACAAACAGGTATAAACTCTATAATAAACACTGGGACAATAATTGGAGACAACGTATACATTGGTCCAGGGGCAATAGCGGAGGGATTAATAGATTCAAACAGTAGAATAATGTGAATTCAGTTAAAAATCAACGTATTTACATATTAATTTTTAATAAATAAAATCTCCATCAGGATCTCCAGATAGAGTTATCATGATTAGATCTGATTTTATAATATCTATAAAAAATACATCAATTTATAAAGCAACAGCGAAAAACATATAAACCTAACAAGGATATTCTCCCTTGCAACTCAGTGTGAGGTGCGCTGAGGAAAAGAACTGGGGGAGGTAAAACCGGTTCTCTCGGTGAGGTGGTGACCGGTTTTTCCTCCGCTCAGTAAAAACTAAAAGGAGGTAAAGATGAAAATGGGAAATAGTATATCTAGAAAAATAGCCGCCAGCAAAAGCTTGATCAGCATAATAATGGCAGTAGTACTGGTAGTACCAACTATAGTAACTCTCTCAGTTACGGTAAGTGGAGCATGGGTTAGTCTAAGTAAGGACACAAATCCCTCAGATTTAGAGGTAAAAGCGGGTGACACTGTAACTTACTACATCACGGTTTGTAACCCCAATCCAACTCTAAGTATGACACTAGACCGAATTTGGGAAGTGTATCCAGATGGTACAGAGGAGACCTTGGCAACCAATGTTCCTATGGCTCCCGGAGAATGCTGGGAGACAACAACAACATATGTTGTTAAAGGGAATGAACCTCTACAAAATGGTAGAATTGTTAACACTCTCCGGTGCAGTGGAACACAAGGTGGAGATATTGTTTATGGAGAAGTGCAGAAATCTAACAGGTTAATAACTCCAGAGGCACCCACTGCTAGATTCATATATGATTTACCATGTGAAAGCTTGACCGTCAGTTTCGATGCCTCTCTAAGTTATGATCCAGATGGAAGTATAGAGACCTACCAATGGGATTTTGGAGACGGATCAACAGCTACTGGAGAATTTGTCACCCACACCTATGCCTCAGAAGGAATATACACCGTCACATTAACGGTTACAGATAACGACGGTCTCACTGGGACAGCTACTGAAACCGTAACCGTCAGCTGGAGACCGTGTAACGTATGTGGTCTCAGGATATATGGTACATATGGCATGGGAGCAGGAGATTTCAAGGTGGTTGATCCTGATACTGGTTTGAGGCCTGAGAATT
>CAZCPZ010000133.1:2332-5218 GCA_964499875.1 uncultured Thermoplasmatales archaeon
TCTGGGGCGTTGATGAGGTTCTTCCGGAGCTTCCACCATTCAATGAGGATCATGAGATTATTACAGACGTGCAGCAAGCATGGACACCAATTCCTTCAACATATCAAGAGAAAGTTGGACGAAAAGTAGAAAGACCACCAATGGAAATACACTACACAGATGAATCTATAGAGGAAAGATACAAGGGTGAACTCAAAGAGATATATGAGGAACAAAAATCAACATATGACGGATTACACGAGGAATTCTGGATAATCGAATGGTTCCATACTTTTCCAGATCAATATACAGAGTTTGTCCTTCCAAAAGATGAATTATACTTAGTTACATTATCTTGGATCGCACCAGAGGGATTTGGCTACATATGGAATGGTGGTAGTGAGAATACGCCAATGCTAAAATGTCTGCCAAACAGAGTTAAATTCTGGTATAGTGATTGCACAGGGCCGATATACATTACGGAGAACGGCGTCAGAGTATATGGTACTTTTGGTGAAGGAGCAGGAGATTTCAAGGTGGTTGATCCTGATACTGGTTTGAGGCCTGAGAATTGGCCTTATAGTGATCCAATGGGTCCGTTTTATCCGCAGCATCTGCAGGCTCCAAAGAAGGATTTCATTACGTTTAATCCTGCTATAATGGATCATAACCAGGGTTATCCAGAGTTGAGTTATGTTAAGTGTGATAATCATGATGTTCAGAGAGAGGGTGAGAAGGTCTTTAAGAGATTGTGGTACGAGAAAGAGTGGTTCAAGGATCATGATGGAGATGGTTGCTGGGATATAATAATTGAAGATGAAAATGGTAATTACAGGGACACTGTAGAGGTTTGTTCACTCGCCGATCTACAGTCTCTTAGAGAAGAATTGGCTCGGAACGGATTAAGAATAAGGGTCTCTAACAATGATGGTTCAATAGGTGATATCTATGGTCCTGCGATTGTTCAGGAATATACGTATATGGCTGTTGAGGTGTTAGCTGATGATCCATATAATCCGGATGATCCTTTTGCAAATGAACCCGTTATGATCAAAGAAGGTAGTAGGGTTTTGATTCCGTTGGCTTCTTGGCGTGATGGTGATGGGCTTGATAGCTTTGATGCCGATGGTGATGGAGTTAGAGATGCTGTCAGTGTTGAGAGTGAGTCTACGATAGGTATCGATATTGACCAGGATGGTTCCCTTGAGCCAATGGATTCCGATGGTATACCTTTAAGTGGCGATGAAACAGTAGTCTTCACCCTTAGATTGTTAATGAGTGAGGGTGATGTGATTCAGTTCTTTGATCACAAGGTGGAGTTGAAGGATGTCTTTGAAATTGGTGGCAATGGTCATGCTATCTTTAGAGTTAGTGATAATGAGGGTGGTGGTTCAGAGAGATTCACCGATAATGTTCAGCTTGGTATCAATGATCATAAGCTCTTCTATAGAGGAGAGGAGACAGGTATTGGAACTGATTTCTATGTGAGGCTTGTGTCTGCTGATGCTGGTGAGAATAAGGCGATTATCGAAGTTGGTAGAATGTTTGGTAAGCCTTATGCGAATATTGGTGCTAATGTTGATTGGAATCAGAAGGCTTTCATGGTTGACGGGGTTTTCTATAATGTGGTTGCCATTAGGGCGATGGATAACTGTTTCAAGTATATCACTATTCGTGAGAAGTTACCGAAGATGCCTATTAAGTTGTATGGTAAACATCTCATAGTCTGGGGCGTTGATGAGGTTCTTCCGGAGCTTCCACCATTCAATGAGGATCATGAAATCATCACAGATGTACAGACCACCTGGACAAAGGATAAAGTAGGTGCAAAGGTAGATGGACGGCCACCAATGGAGATCACCTATAGAGCAGAGGATATCGAAGACAGATTCTTTGGTGAACTCAAAGAAATTTACTGGGAGACAGAAGAAGTGTTTACTAAACCTGTTGACATCATTTTTGCCTTTGACCTCACCGGTAGTATGTCTGATGAAATCGACGTTGTAAAAGCAAAAGCAGTGGATATCATGAATGAGATACGAGGTATCATTCCAGACTCACGATTTGCAGTGGTATCTTTCATGGATTATAATGGAACTTACACCACAACTAGCCCAGGCTCAGTACCTGAAACCTATGAGGCAAAGTATGGTGACAATGGTCCAGGATGCCAAGATGTACCATATAGATTGGATCAACCTTTGACAGATAACGTGATAGCAGTTAAGGCAGCTATAGAAGGTTTAAAACTAGGTTGTGGCGAAGATGGTCCTCAAGATTATTCCAGGATAATATATGAGAGTTACTCTGATCCATTAATCGGATACAGAGAGGATGCAGTTAAGATACTATTATTAATGGGAGATGCTCCTCCACATGATAGCAACTTCGACTATGATGGCGATGGTACACCAGATAATACAGGTGGTGATCCAGGTAGAGACGAGATCCTAGGAACAGAAGATGACCTTGACTTCGAAAGCGTTGTACAGCAGGCTCATGAAAAAGGTATAATCATAATTGGTATCCAGGGGTCCGGGTATGGAGACGAAGCATGGAAATATATGGCAGAGGCAACAGGTGGTAAATACTGTAAACTGGAGGATGCCAATGACATACCAGATGTAATAGTGGATCTAGTTCGAGAGGTTCTTCCACATGAAGAAATCTGGACAGTAGAATGGTTCTATACATACCCAGATCAGTATACAACTATCAATCTACCAAGGGGTGAAATTTATCTAGTTACTCTCTCATGGCTTGCACCAGAGGCTTGCTATCACATTTGGGATGGAGGAGATGAAGATCAACCAATCGCTACGGGTATAGGCAATAGAGTTAAATTCTGGTACAATCCGGATGATGCAAGGGATATATACATTAATAGACTTTCAAGTGGTTCAAAAC
>CAZCPZ010000134.1:0-5217 GCA_964499875.1 uncultured Thermoplasmatales archaeon
CTGGATATCTCTTCTTATCTATCCTTGCTAATCTATAGCTTGCTCCTTCTGCGGGTGTTGCCTCTAAGTTGAATATATCCCCTGTTTCCTCTTGAAAATCAGCTATTCTCTCGCGCATATAATCTAGTACCTTCTCTGCAAATGCCTTACCTTCTGGGTCAGCAATACTTACATCCATAAAGTTTAACAATGCATCATTCATCCCTAGGACACCAATAGTGGAGAAGTGATTCTTCCAGTATTCACCAAAAGCTTCCTTTACATCAGAGAGATAGAACTTCGAATACGGATGGAGTCCAGCTGCTGTTAGATTCTCAATAACCTCTCTCTTTATAACCAAACTCTCCTTAGCTAGAACCATTAGGTGATCAAGTCTCTCAAAGAATTCATCTTCATCCCTAGATAGATACCCTATCCTTGGTAGATTTATCGTTACTACACCTATAGAACCTGTTTTAGGATTAGCACCAAATAACCCTCCTCCTCTCCTTCTAAGTTCTCTATTATCGAGTCTGAGTCTACAACACATACTCCTAGCATCCTCTGGTTTCATATCAGAGTTTATAAAGTTTGAGAAATATGGTATACCATACTTAGCTGTCATCTCCCATAGTGGATCCAAAAGCTTATTCTCCCAATCAAAATCCCTAGTTATATTATACGTTGGTATTGGGAATGTGAAAGGTCTCTCCCTTGCATCTCCCTCTATCATAATCTCTGCGAAAGCTTGATTTATCATATCCATCTCTCTTTGATACTCAGCATAAGTTGAATCCTGTGGTTCTCCACCCACTATAACTGGATCCTCAGCCATATACTCTGGTACCGTCAAATCCATAGTTATATTGGTGAACGGGCTTTGGAAACCCACTCTAGTTGGGACATTCATATTGTATAGGAATTTCTGCATCTCCTGCTTAACATCCTTATATGACAACTCATCATATCTTATGAAAGGAGCTAGATAGGTATCAAAGTTGGATAAAGCTTGTGCACCTGCTGCTTCACCTTGTAGAGTATAGAGATAATTAACTATCTGTAGTAAAGCTGTACTAAAGTGTTTAGCTGGCCTACTTTCTATCTTACCAGGTACTCCTTGGAATCCTTTCAATAATATATCTTGTAAATCCCATCCCACACAGTATGCTCCAAGTGTTCCAAGGTCATGTATATGAAAATCTCCCTCGCTATGTGCCTCTCCGATCTCAGGTGGATAAATCTTGTTTAACCAATAATGAGATATTATATGCTCAGTTGCATAAACATTTAAACCCTGTAGAGAGTAACTCATATTACTATTCTCATTAACCTTCCAATCCATCATACTTAGATAACCATCTATTACATCGATATCTCTCAGCAAAGCACCTATCTCTCGTATATCTTGATGTTGTTTCCTATACAATATATAGGCTTTAGCTGTCTTCGCATGCCCCTCCTCAATCAAGATTTTCTCAACGATGTCTTGGACTTGTTCAACAGTTGGTATCTCTCCCGGTTTCAAAGTATTCTCTAGATACTCTATAACTTTATCAGTTAACTCCACTGCTCTCTTATAGTCTTTCCCACCGACAGCCTGAGCCGCTTTCCATATAGCGTTTGTTATTCTAAAAGGGTTAAAATCCTCTATTCTACCATCGCGTTTCCTAATCTTCCTTATCATCCTTCTTCCTCACCATCAATGTTTTTTGTAGTTTCTTAACCTCCTCCTCAAATAAGGTTATATCAGCAAATGACCTATACACGGAGGCGAACCTTATATAGGCAACTTGATCCAACTCCCTAAGAGCTTCCATAACATATTCTCCTATCAGAGAAGACTCAACTTCTTCTCTACCTAATCGACGTATCTTCTCTTCAACCTCATCGAGCATAGCTTCAACTTGTTCCTTACTAACTGGTCGTTTCTCTAAGGCTTTCATCACACCTGTTCTAATCTTATTTTTATCATATTTCTCTCTTCTACCATCCTTCTTTATAACATATATGGGTGCTAACTCTATATACTCATATGTTGTAAACCTCCGATGGCAACGTAAGCATTCTCTGCGTCTCCTAATCGTATAAACCCCGGTATCCCTTGAATCCGTAACCTTTGTCTCCCCATAGTGACAGAAAGGACACTGCATATCAACCACAACATATTGTATATCAGTTCTCATTAGATACATCATATAGTATACATATGTTGGTTATAAAACTTGCTGTTTTTCTCCCCAAAAACATAGACTCATAGATTGATGAGCTCAGCTTCCTTGAGAGCCTTCTTCACAAGAGAATCTATATCTATTTTCTCCTCCTCCCTAAGTATAGCATCAATAGATGCCTTTGTAACAGGTTTATCTGGAACAGCCTTACAATCCCCAATAGGGATGGTTGAGTAATTATATGTACCAATATCCTTAGCAACCCTTATAATCTCCTCTTTATCCAAACCTATTAAAGGACGAAGCACCGGTAGGTTAGTTGCTTCATCTATAACCCTTAAGTTATACAAGGTTTGAGAAGCTACTTGTCCAAGTGAATCACCCATCACTATAGCGGAACAACCATTTAAACTAGCTATAGCCTCCGCGTATCGGAGAAGCATTCTTTTGCAGAAGACGCAAGTATAATGTTTATCACAGTTCTCCTTAAACACTTTAAGTGCTTCACCATGAGGTACGATATGTACATCTATTGGGTAACCCAAGGTTTTCCTAAGTTGTTTAGAGAGAGATAGAAATACTTTCTTCTCCTTCTCCTCTATAAACGGGGTTGTATCTGCATGTAAAAGTATAACCTCATCTGCATAGGAACTCAGTAGATATGTAGCTACTGGAGAATCAATCCCGCTGGATACTAGAGAAACCAGTTTCATTCTGTTTCCCTTACAATATAATCCAGGTAATCCTTTAATCCACCTATGACTGGTAGGACAATTATATCCGGGATCTCATATGAGTGCAGCTCTTTTATCCTCTGAATGGTCCTCTTAACGTTCTCATCAACGGTTTTAGATAGAATAATGACTTCGTTATCCATTTCTATTTTTCCCTTCCACTTATATATTGACTCGACTGATGGAATTATATTAACACAAGCAACTAGTTGTTCCTCAACAAGTGTGTGAGCAATCTTCCTTGCATCCTGAATATTATCAATCGTACTATACACAACTGCTACCATAAACCATTTCTCCCATTATTCACTTCAAAATTTTAAGTATTTGCATTTATATGAAATCTTTTCATTCCCATCTCCTCTAATAGAGAAAGGATATCCCTCTTAGACCCATAGAATAAGTGGCTTCTACATCTACAATCACTACAGCCGAAACCTTTAACTCCCTGTAGATTGGAAGAAAGAAAACCCGCTAGTATACATTCCTCTCTCTCATCTCCTTCCTTATAGAATATATCCACTACTAAACCTTTAACTAACAAGTAATCTATATGCCAATACAGTTTCTTCTCCTCCTTGAGATGTCTTCTAATACGTTGCTCCAATCCATTTAAAGCAGAACCAATATAAACATAGTATCCACCTTTGAAAACGTGTTTCCTCCTACCAAACTGAATCAACTCCTCACCTGGTAGAAATACTACAAGAGCATAACTTCCCTTCATACAACCGTTTCTTGAATAGCATCAAATTATATTAAGGATACTCTACCCATTAAAACTCTATACCATCCTCTACCCATAAAATATAGATATACATTTTTAGAATAAATTTTATAGAAACCTTTAAGTAAAGTATAACATTTCCTATTACTGTAAACTCCCCTAGGGGGTAGAATTTCAAGGAGGTGATATAGGTACATGAAGAAGATCATCTTTGGGAGTCTGATGGTAGCTTTTATTCTACTAATGCTGCCATCGGTATCTGCAGTGGAAACCAATATTGCAGAGAAAGTGAATCAAGAGAAATTAGCTGAGGAGATGGAGAATGTAACGGGGAAAGTAGCCCCAAATTGTTTCTTCGGGAAAATATTTAGAGGCATCTTCCTAGTGAAACTCTTTAGGGGGCTATTTGGAGGAGCAATCGAAGCAGTATTTGGTCTCCTTGCTCTACCAGTGATAGTAGCATTCCTAACTGTCTTTGGTGGAGCATTAACAGCAGCTATTAGCATAGCTTTCCCACTCCTAGGGATCCTCGCTAAGATTATATCAATGATATATGGGTCCCTGTTTGGAGTCACAACATATACATTAAAGGCTTTGCTAATAGTTGCTATACTACTACTCTTCTAAAACCCCTACATTCTCTTTCTCCATTTTCTCTATAGATTCACTCTTTTTAGAAAACTATATTCCCAGATATATTAATACTTGCTTCCACATGAAGGTGTTGGAAGAGAAGGTTAAAAGCCTGTTGAGATGCAATAAAAAGATTGATTCATGGTTCATCTCCAAATGCGGGATGAATCTTTATCGTGGCTGTCAACATAACTGTGTTTACTGCGATGGTAGAGCAGAAAGGTATAAAGTCAATGATTTTGGATCAATGGTTACTGTTAAAACAAATGCCGTAGAGGTTCTTAGGGAAGAGTTATATAAAAAGTATTTGAGAGGAACAGGTTTTCTAATGCTTGGAGGAGGAGTAGGCGATAGTTATCAACCTGTTGAAGAGGAATATAAATTAACTAAGAGGGTTTTAGAGTTATTACTTGAAGAAAAGATACCTATTCATATCTTAACGAAATCTAAACTAGTTGAGAGGGATATAGATTTAATAGCAGATATAAATAAGGCTTCCAAAGCCATCGTAAGTATAAGTGTCTCCTCTACAAATAAGGAAATCAGTGAGATATTCGAACCAAATGTTGCTCCACCAATGGAGAAACTTGGGGTTCTTAGAAAATTTAAGGAGAAAGGGGTACCAGTAGGAGTATTCCTGCTACCAATCATACCTTTTATAACAGATAAGATAGAGATTCTAGAGGAAACCTTTAGAGATATAAGAGAGTCTAACGTAGATTTTATTATATTCGGTGGGATGACTCTCAAAAAAGGTAAGCAAAGAGAATACTTCTACAAAGTGTTAGAGAGATTCTACCCAGAGCTACTGGTTGATTATCACCATCTATACCATATCAACGATTACTGGGGTAATCCACGGAAGGAGTATATGGATACCCTCCATAAACTCCTATGGAGTCTCTCCAATAAATATGGTATACCTGTACGGATTCCAATTGGACTCTATAGAGACTTATTGGATGAAAATAATCTG
>CAZCPZ010000135.1:0-5131 GCA_964499875.1 uncultured Thermoplasmatales archaeon
CGAGTTCTTCATCCCATTTCTCAAGGAAATCCAAAGAAATATAAACCTCTCCTCTTTTTACAAGTTTCTCGTTATATTCTTTCCAGTTCCTCCTCTGCATCCCAAATCACCCTCCTTTCAAAAGAGAGGTATAGCAGAGGAGGAACTTAAGAGTTATTCAACACAGCACTTCAACCTATTTAATCTCATCCATATAGGACACCCCATTAACTGAGAGTTGATTTATAAAGAATCAATGTTTTTCTCTTTTTGGTGGAGGGGATGCAGAAAGGTATTAAACTAAATAATGAGGAGGATCTCCATAGATGTCCTTATTGCGATTCAGGTGATGTAGTAAAGTATGGCTTTCAAAGAAATGGGGTACAGAGGTATAGATGTAATACCTGTAGAAAGATATTCAACCAGAGGTATGGAACGTTGTTTTACAAGAGAAGGTTAAAGGTGATAAAGAGTGTACTCAAGATGACTTATCTCTTTTCAACTGGTTTACCCAATAAGTAATATGCCTCCATTGTTTGATGCTATGGAGAATGCAATTAGAGGTATACTCAAGCAGGTGATCCTACAGTTTCAAAATTTCAAGGATTACACGCTTATTCCAATCGGATTTACATACCAGAGGTTTATGGGGGATCGATGAAATTGCAGGGTGAAAAAGGTTTTATGGTTAATATATGATCCAAAGAACAAGTTTAATCATCGATTTTGTCATAGGTAGGAGAGATGGTGAAACCCTTGAAAGGCTATTCAAGAACCTGAAACGGTTTAGAGGAAGAGGTTAAACTGGGTTCTCATCGATGGTTATCAAGGCTATGAGGAGTTTATCGGCAAATACCTTGATGTGAAAGGTAGGAACCCTATAACTGGTGTAATCAACAAGATTCGTTTTAACTATAAGAATGGTAGATTCTACACCTAGGGTTTGTTTGGTGTCAGCAGTGAAAAGGGTTGATAAGGTTATTCAAGGGATAGGATATAGGAAATATAAGCATGGCACCCGTATAGAGAGTCTGAACCTGTTTCTCAGGGATTCTATACAATGCTTGGTTAGAGGAACCCAGAGGGTTACTCGGCTGGTTAACATGGCTAAGGGATACAATACTTTGGTTATGCCTTCTTCCAATAACTATCTCAAATCCCACTGGAAGTTGAGTGAGAATTGGATAAAAACTGGGTGTGACAACAAGCTATGAGTTGTGGTATTGTGGAGGTTCAATATCCCCTCTACGAGGTTTTAACATTTTTATCGACTCTAAACTAGCTGGATGCCGATTAAACTTTTTACAATCCCCTCAGGTGGTGATAGAGGTGAATTCAAAAACGCCTAAAAAGGTGGGAAAACTCAGGCAGACTAAACTATTGATATCTTTTTGAAAATCATTTATATTAGTGTTTAATGATACCAGTTATCCATGAAGGTTCATATAATAATGGGTTCTAAATCCGATGAAAGTGTAGCGGAGAAGGCAATCAAAATATTAGAGGAATTCAATGTACCATATGAAGTCACTGTTGCCTCTGCTCATAGGACACCAGATTACTTAAAAGATGTAGTGGAGAATAGTGATGCTGATATATTCATAGGGATAGCTGGACTCTCTGCAGCCCTACCGGGTAGCATTGCTGCGCACACAGTTAAACCAGTTATAGGGGTACCTGTTAGTGGTAAAGTTAACCTTGATGCAATACTATCAATAGTACAGATGCCACCAGGTATACCTGTTGGAGCAGTAGGGCTTGATAGAGGAGACAACGCTGCGCTTCTAGCAATTGAGATACTATCAATCTCAGATGGGAACCTCAGTAGGAAGCTTTTAGAGTATCGGGAAAACATGAAGAGGAAAGTAATTGGAGGATGAAGATATGTTTAAACCAGAGAAGTTTATAGAGGAAACAGTCACTAAGCTTAGAGAAGAGATTAAGGGGAAAGCATTGATAGCATTCTCAGGAGGAGTAGATAGCACTGTTGCTGCTGCTCTAGTAAACAAAGCAATTGGTGATAAACTAATAGCGGTTCACGTTGACACAGGGTATATGCGGAAAAATGAACCAGAAGAGGTAAAAAAACTCATGGAGAAGATGGGATTGAATTTTCGTTTCATAGATGCTAGAGAGGAATACTATAAAGCATTAGAAAAGGTTGAGGATCCAGAGGAGAAACGTAGGATAATCGGTGAGAAATTCATTCGAATCTTTGAACGAGTAGCTGAGGAAGAGAATGTAGAGTATCTCGTACAGGGAACTATTGCTCCCGATTGGATAGAATCAGGTGACCAGCTAAGGGATACTATTAAATCTCATCACAACGTAGGTGGATTACCAGAGGAGATGAATCTAAAACTAGTTGAACCACTAAGAGACCTATATAAGGATGAAGTTAGAAAGATTGCCAGAGTATTAAAGTTACCTGTTGCAGAACGACAACCTTTTCCAGGTCCAGGATTTGCAATAAGGATCATTGGAGCAGCAACCAAGGAGAAAACGGAGATTATTAGGGAAGCATGCGCTATAGTGGAGGAGGAGATAGATAAAGCTGTTGAGAATAAAGAGATAACTAGACCCTGGCAGTACTTCGCAGTGTTACTACCAGTTAGAACCGTTGGAGTACATGGAGATAAAAGAGCTTATGGATACACTATTGCTATACGCGCAGTTGAGAGTATCGATGCAATGACTTGCAGCTATAGTCATATACCTCATAGTGTACTAGATAGAATATCAACTAGGATAACTAATGAACTCGGAGATAAGGTTAATCGAATCGTGTATGATATAACAAATAAACCACCTGGAACAGTTGAGTGGGAATAAAATATGATTAGGATATACGTTATAGATAATGGTGGACAATGGACTCATAGAGAATGGCGTACACTACGAGACCTAGGAGTTGAAACAAAGATTCTGCCAAATACTACACCATTCCAAGTGATGGAAGAGGAAAACGTGGATGGATTAGTGTTATCTGGTGGAGCACCTAGAATGGGTTTACAGAGTGAACTCGGTAACTGCAGAGAGTATCTTGAGAGAGCAACTTTCCCGATACTAGGAATATGCGCAGGACACCAATATATAGCGAGATTCTTCGGAGGAGAAGTTAAACCATCCAAGGTACCAGAGTTTGGGAGAATAAAAATAGAGGTATTAGAGGAAGAAGAGCTCTTCTATGGAATACCCTCTTCTTTTATAGTATGGGAGTCACATAATGATGAAGTAACAAAACTACCACCAAAGTTTATTAGATTAGCAGAGAGTGAGTATTGTAAGGTACAAGCAATGAGACATAGTGAGAAACCCTTCTATGGTTTACAATTCCACCCAGAAGTAGAACATACCGAGTATGGAGAAGAGATCTTCAAGAATTTCATAAGGATCTGCGAGGATAACTAGGTTCCCCATGTTTTATACAAGGAGTGATGTAACCCTAGTTGATCCATTATTTTACCAACAATGAAGGTGACTAAATCATCAATAGACTCAGGTTTATGATAGAATCCTGGAGAAGCTGGTAATATAACCGCTCCATTCAAGTAAGCTTTCCTCATGTTCTCAATCGTGGATAAATCCAGAGGAGTTTCCCTCACAACCAGTATAAGTTTCTTCTTCTCTTTTAAACAGCAAACAGCTGCTCTACTGATAAGAGTATCACAGTAACCATTTGCTATAGCTGAAAGAGTTTTCAAACTACATGGTACAACCACCATGGCATCTATTGAATAGGAACCACTAGAGGGGGGAGCAGATAGATCATTATTACTATAAACACTATGAGCCAAACTCTCTATATCCACTGGGGATCTAGAGGTTTCATAAACCAATATATTCTTAGCATTGTTAGATAAAACAAGGTGAACCTCTACATCTAAACTCTTTAACTCCTCTAACAATCTTACGCCATATATTACTCCTGATGCACCTGTGATACCTACTAGGATTTTCCTCATTTAACATCCTCTATAGCTCTTATAATATCTCGTAGATGTTTATCTAATTCTTCTCTACTCTTCTCCTCTAGAGTAGTACCAGTGATTATAATATCTGCTCCAGCTGATGACTTCTCTTTTGCAGTATCAGGATCCCTGATTCCTCCACCAACTAATAGAGGTAAATCAACGTTCTTTTTAACAGCAGTTATCATCTCATTTGGTACTGGTTGAGGGGCACCAGAACCTGCTTCGAGGTATAGGAATCTCATACCAAGGTATTTAGCAGCAAGTGCAAAACCTACAGCGGTTTCAACATCATTTCTTTTTATAGGATCAACTTTACCGATTCTACCAACAGTCATACCTGGTTCCACTATTAGGTAACCCATTGATATAGGTTCGATACCTGTTTCTCTAATAAAGAAAGCTCCTTTCACATGCTCCCGTATAACATAATCAACGTCTCTGGAATTCAATAAACTCATAAAGAAGACAGCATCAGCGTATCTACTAAGATATTTTGCACTAGATGGGAATAATATAACTGGTAGAGTGGTTTCATCTTTAATTGCTAAAACTGTTTCATCAACTTGTTTCCTAGAAACTAGTGTTGAACCACCCACCATTATAGCGCTACTACCTGCCTTCTCTGCAACCCTAGCTATGGCACCTGCTTCTCTAGGTTCCTGTTTATCAGGATCAATTAGAGAGAAGTGGAGTTTCTTCTCCTGTATCAACCCTATGATTTCCTCAGCGAGACCCATACCTCATTCTCTGTGTAAGATGAAGAAAGTGATTTTAAGTTTTCTCAAAAAACCTTTTATGCTTGAGTATAGGAGAAACATATCAATTTGAAATAGTTTTATATACCCTCATCTCACTATTGGAGGGAGAAAGGTGAGGAGAGGATCTATGGGTTTAAAAGAAGATTGGGATAAAGGTGTATCCACAGTTATGGCAGCTATTCTAATGCTTGCCATAGTAGTAGCACTGGTAGCAGTAGCATACATGTATATTAATAGTTCAACACCTGAACTCTCACAGGAGATATCTGCCCTTATAACAATAAACTATGAGGATGGGGAGATAACTATATCTATGAACTCTGGGGATCCCATTAAAGAAGCTTTTAAAAATGATTCATGGTATAACTTGGAGGTTAAAATCAATGGTGTTTTAGTAAACACCAGTGATGTTAGTTGTTC
>CAZCPZ010000136.1:0-5115 GCA_964499875.1 uncultured Thermoplasmatales archaeon
TAATAGGAGCTCTGTTTTACCTATTCTCCTTCTACCGTATAGGATTACGAGTTCTGCTTCCCTAGAGTTATATTTCCTTTCTAGGAAACCAAGCTCCTCCTTTCGATCTATAAATTTCATTGTAAGTATATACTTGTAATTCAACTATTTAAGATTTGTTTTTTATCCAACACATAATTCAACCATGAGAATTATCCCTTTTAATTTGGTAATCTAACTGTTAATCCCTCTGTTAATGCAGATAAACAGATTTCTTCGAAAAACTCTTCTCTAGACTCCATTTTTCTATAATTGAAAGATATGTTTAACCGCTTCTATCTCCCCAGTCTTTGTATGATCCTACTTAGCTTACTTGTTTTCACTATTGGTTCCCTCTTCGAATCTTTTTATCAAGTAGTTTTGTTTGCTCCATTGTATGAGGAACTCCTCAAGTTTTCCTTGTTTTATTGTTTCATTATCCTCTACCTAGATGACTCCAAGGTTTCCGCTAGTAGAGTTTTCATTGTTTTTATTCTACTATTACTGGTTTTCTCTATCGGTGATTTGTTTAACCCTATGAATACTGGTAATGCTTTATTCCTTGTTTCTAAGTCTTTTATTAGTCATTTTGGCTTCACTGTTCTAGGTGGTGTTATCCTTGTTTGTTTCCATGATAAAGTTTCCTATAGAGGTTTTATCGTCGCTTTTTCCATTCTAATTTCTGTTTTGTTGCATTCTATTGCTAACTATATGTTTTATGTAGATGCTATGCAGGATTTGTATTGTTTTTCCCTAGGTTTAGTTGGTTTGATTCTACTAATGGTTTTCATTAGAAGATAAGAGGTTTTTTGTAATGTTTTTATAGGGTTTACTTTATTCCTAGGTTTTGGGCGATGGTGGTGTACTCACATTCTAGCCTCAGTTGTTATGAACAATGTCCCTATAAGTTTAAACTCAGGTATATTGATAAGGTTGAAACTGAGGTTGGAGAGAGTATAGAGGCATTTCTTGGTAAAAGAGTACATGAGGTTTTGGAGAAACTCTACCGGGATTTAATGTTTGAGAAACTAGATACTCTTGAAGATCTATTGGTTTTCCTGAGGAAAGAATGGGAGAGGAATTGGAGTGATGATATTGTTATCATAAACGGGGATTATACCTCTGAGAATTATCTCCGTATGGCTGAGAGGTATATCACTGATTATTATAATCGATACTATCCTTTTAATCAAGGGCGTACTATTGCTTTGGAGGAACGTGTTTTAATTGATCTCGGTGAGGGATATAGGTTACAGGGTTTCATTGATAGATTAACCTATACTGGTGATGGTTGCTATGAGATCCATGATTATAAGACAAACTCTAGGTTACCAATGGCTGAGTCTATAAAACAGGATAGACAACTAGCATTATACATGATTGGTGTTAAGGATAGGTATCCTGATGTCAGGGATGTGAAACTAGTTTGGCATTTCCTAGCTTTTGATAAAGAAGTAGTTTCCACTAGAAGCGATGAAGAATTGGAGAGGCTAAAATCTGAGACAAGAGAGTTGATAAAGAAGATTGAGAGTGATAAAACCTTTGAAACTAAACCCTCTAATCTATGTGATTGGTGTGAGTTTAAACCAATATGCAGGGAGTGGTCTCATCTATATAAATCTAGGGAGAATGAGTATCTAAATGATCCTGGTGTGAAACTAGTTGATAGATACATAGAATTAAAGAAGAAGCATAAACAAATCACTCTAGATTTATGCGCTGAGATCGAGAAACTAGAAGAAGCAATTATAAGATTCGCTGAAAAAGAAGGAGTAGATGTCGTATTTGGTACCCATAACAAGGTTAGAATCAAAGAAGTAACCAGGTATAAGTTTCCATCAAAACATAGCAGGGAGAGAAAAGAGTTGGAGGAGTTACTTAGAAGATTCGGTAAGCTAGAAGAGGTTTTGCAACTGGATACAACTAGTTTAAACAAGATTATACTTGATGGTAAATGGGATAAGGATTTAATTGAGGAAATCAAAAGTTTTATAGAAGTTGAGAAATCTAAGAGACTATATCTAAGTAAAATCAAAAATGAGGAGGATACATAGTATACCTTATCCATAGTTTTGGTTAAACGTAGTTAACCAAAAACAAATCTTTTTGGTAAACTAGAATTAACCAATAAATTGATTTTTTGGTTAAATAGATTTTACCAACATTATACCGAGGGGTGAGTCTCCCTCTAAACACCTGCTCTTTCAAATTCACTTTCTGCTGAGAATCTCCTTTTTTAGGTACACAATTTAGGTACTTGGAACATACACAAGTTTTATAAAAACATTTGAGCTATGTTTTCGTGGTGGGTGCTGGAGGAGAAGGAGGAATATTTATATAAATATAGATGAATGATTTATTCCTGAATAATAGAAATCCTTTGGCTAGATAAAGGTGGTTAGAAGTGAAGATAAGTAATGAAGAATTTAAAAAATTAGTAAAAGAGATTATGGAACTTAAAAGAGAACTAGATAACAGTCCAGAGATTCAAAGAGAGATTAGAGAAAAAGGAGAGGAGTATCAGGAAAAATATGGTACCCTCACTGAAAAAGAGCTTAGTATAACAATAACTATTTGATGATATGGAGTGGGGGAATTCTATATAAGTGATGGTAAAACTGTGGTTCCCTTTGACGAGGAGTTAAGGGAATATATAGGTTATAGCTGCGTAGCAAATTATCTCATGCGATATTTGAGAGATATTGATGCAAAGACTTGTGTTATAGAGGAGAAGTATGTAGATAAGGATTACCTAGTTGATTACCAGTTATTCTATTCTCGATCCTTCGAGGATATAAAACGATATACTTTGAGACTCCACTTCTTTAAAAACGTTTTTTCAGAAGATGAATTAAGAGATTTTATCTTGAAAGGATCTTTTGAGAAACTGAAGGAGTCCTACTTAGGTTTTGTGGTGGTTAAACCTATTTGTGATGAGAGTGACCAACCTCTGATTGGAAGAACTGCATTAAAACCTTATCCTGAGGAGGATGATGGTAAGAAGCGGTTTTTCATAAAATGTAGGATACCTGTGTGTCTTTTTGGGATGAAAAAAGATATCGAAACATTACCTTACCAACAACAAGATAGAGGAGTAAGTGCATGTGCAACTATTGCCTTATGGACATGTTTGTTTCCTTTATCTAATCTTTTTAAAATCCCTAGGCAGTCGCCTGCAGAGATTACAAAGATATCAACACGATGCCCTGCTCCTCATCGAAGATTTCCATCAGTGGGATTGACTTTAGAACAAATCTTGAGATATATTGGGGAGATAGGTTTAGATAATGAGGTCTTGCTGGATATTGAAGGTGATAAAGTACCATTGGTGGTAAAAGCATATTTGAATGCAGGTTTACCACTTTTAGCTCTTCTAAAATTCTCAAAAGGAAGCTCTTCTCCTGATTGGCATGCTGTGGTTATTAGTGGTTATAAAACCAATGAATCAGGTGAAATCGAGGAGCTATACGTACATGATGATCAAATTGGACCATATAGCAGAGTGAAACCTAATCATGATTTTAAGTTTTGGAAGAACGAATGGCTAGGAGAATATAGCGAGATCGAACTAAAGCATTTAGTTATCCCAGTATACGAAAAAATTAGATTAACCTTCCCTAAACTATATGCTTTTTATGAAAAATACAAAACAACCTTCCAAGAGAAGTTTAAAGATATATCCGAGTATCTAAAGTTTGAATTATTCTTAAGTTCCATTCAGGAATACAAATATTCTCTCACCCGGGAGAATATAGAAAATAAATGGGAGATACTTAAAGAGTCTTTTCCACACTATATATGGATAATTAGAGCAAGTATAATGGGTAGAAGAATCTGGGAAGACATCTTTGACGCCACTTCCACTCGTGTAAGATCAATAGAAAATATCTATTATCGCTTCTAAATTCCCTAAGATTCTCATAGTTTTCAAGAGAAGAACAATCATTGAAATCCAATGGAACAACCAAGATAAAGCGGAAATTTTTCTAGTTTCAATCTTTTTCTCATAGGTACAGGTTTATCTAGGGGATTGAAATTATCTTAGACTCCAAGTTTTATTTTGAGAATCTTTTCTTGAGTATTATTAGTATGGGAAGTATTATGAATGCTAGCATATCACCAGTATCTCCAGCAAAAGCAAGGACATCCGCAAAATTTTTGATACCTAGAAGGTAAACTATTATTGGAGGAACAGCTGTTAACGTCCATGCAACTGGTTTCCTTAGTCTTAGGAATTCTCTGCTGTTACTCTGCTGAGCGAGACCCACTCCAATATAGCTTGTTGTTATAGCTATTAGAGGTATTATGTTACCAATGATGTTTCCTATCCTACCATAGATTATTTCAAGTCCCTGAGTTGCTATCTGAGGTGTTTCTCTACCGAATACTAGTAGGAATACAATCATAAAAATCGTGTATATAATAGTTGGAATTAAGAAAGATCCTATAACTACTTTCTTGGTTTTATCATAATCCCCTATTCCTTTGTAGACATCTGGTATAATAGTGTGGCACCCTAGCGAGAATATAGCTACACCAGTCATGGATAGGATTCCACTGATTTCAACGTATAAACCATTCTCCAACTCTGCATGAGGGAGGAGCATACCAGCGATTCCTATGAAGAGAGTAAGCATTATGTAACTCATTATCAACTCAGTTTTACCACTTGCTTCTAAACCTAAGTAGATTATAGTTGAGGCTAGTACCCAGAATATTATTGCTCCAATAGTATCATCAACACCAAATAGGTTTGCGAATACACTACCCATACCAGCTACATAAGCAAGTAATGCACCGAAACTCATCAACACAATACTTAGATACATAACCCAACCGCCGATTCTACCAAGAGTCCTCTGAGCAATCGTGCTCATCTGAGCTCCTCTCATCTCAGCAGAGAGTTTAAGAACAATAAGTGCTGTAGAGAGCATAAGTAGCATAACAGCAATGATGACTCCAAAAGCAGGGATGAGACCAACCTTTGAAGCTACATAAGGTAAACCAAGTACTCCAGCTCCAACCTGTGTCCCTATAAGTATCGCTAAACCCTCTCTTGGAGTAATAGTTTTCTCAACCTTTATAGTAGATATCCTC
>CAZCPZ010000137.1:0-5114 GCA_964499875.1 uncultured Thermoplasmatales archaeon
AGTTAGGGTATCAATCTCCTTCAACAACTTCTCATCCAACCTTATATTAACCTGAGACCCCCATGATATATCACATATCAATATCATATAGGTATCAACTAATATCTGCTTTTATGAACCCATCTAAACTTTAACTCCTGATTTTAACTCTTTTAGGCTCCTGCTATCTAATTCTTTTGAATAAAGAGAAAAAGGTGAAGTGATCCCAGTTTTTCATCGTCTAATTAAATATATGAGATGTCTCTCCAAAAATATCAAATAGATAATAGAGGATAATAATTTTTAGATATGAAAACCTTTGATAGAAAAAGGATTATAGATGAGATAAAAAAAATTGTTTCAAGATATGATATTATAGATGTAGCTTATGTATTTGGTTCGTTTATAAGAGAAGAAGATTTTAATGATATAGATGTCGCTTTGTTAGTATCAAAGGATCTTAAACCATATGAGAGATATAAATTCAAGATGATGATTGCTAGGAAACTAGAAGAACAGGTTAAACCAAGAATAGAGTTTGATGTCAAACTATTAAACTACTCACCCATTGAATTCCAGTATGAGGTTATAAAAACAGGTGAACCAGTATTTGTTAGGAGTAGAGATATAGAGGTGGAATATGAGTCTAGAGTGATTCTAGAATACCTAGATTTTGAGGATACAATAAGGATTGTAGATAAGAAATTCCTTGGTGAGAGATATATAATAATGAGGTTGAAAACACTTCTATGGAAGTTAGATGAAGCCTTAAAGGATTGGCGTAGATACCAGGAGATAACATTAGATGAATTCAAAAGGGATAGAGATAGAAGAAACATGATCCTTTATACTATGTTACTCTCAATCCAAGCAACACTGGATATAGCAATGCATTTAATCGCTGAGAGAAAACTTAGGAGACCTAACACCTATAGAGAAACCTTTGAAATACTAGCAGAAAACAATATTATTACAAGTAATCTAGCATCTCAGCTATCTGACTTAGCTGGATTCAGAAACATTATAGTTCACATATACTGGGATTTAGATCTAGAAGAGGTATACAATGTATTACAAAAGGATCTCCAGTACCTAGAAGCATTTTATAGTCTAGCAAAAAATTTATTGAGTGAAACAAAAAACTAGGATAAATTTAGGTGATGGTTGACAAAAAACATTGCTTCTTGTCTTATATTTCATTTTAGATACCTGTTTGATCTTTAGTTAGACAGTTTAAACCCAGATTCATCTGCCATTCCAACTGTTTGCTCCTAAATCAACAACGAAAATTCCTCAGTTAAATATTTACTAACATAAAAAACCTTGATTCTCCAACTTTCTTATAACTGAGATGTCTCAATAATCTCAGGTCTAGTACCAAGGACTACTGCAACCCTCTGCATTAAATTCCTCCATAGCTTCTAAGATAGAAGCCTTATAATTTCGAAGAATATATTTTTCCTCGATTTTTCGTTTTAATTCAATTTTAAGGACAAGATAAACTTAGAAAACAGAGGTGAGAGAGGAAAACAGTAAGGGGGATTAAGAGATGTAAACAACACCTTTATATACTCTGAAAAACTTAACAATTTTGTTAAGTTAGTAATGTGATATGATGTTGTGGGATGAGATCATTGAGAAAAGCCAGGAGAGAAATGAAGAACCACATCAAACATTTAGAGAAGAAATACAGAAAACCATCCTAACCATTCTAAGCCACCAACAACTATTCAACCAGATAGTATTCCAAGGAGGAACAGCACTAAGATTATTCTATGGAAACCCCAGATTATCAGAGGATCTAGATTTTGTTCAAATAAACAAAGAGGAGAAAACAGATCTAACACCACATATACCTAGAATAAAAACAAATCTACAAACAATATATCCATTCCTAGATGATATCAAGATTAGAATGCAGAGAAAAAACAGGGAGATACAAAGAATAGTATTAACAACAATCTCAGATACAATTGATCAAAGAATCCGTGTATACATCGAACTGGCATATATCCCATCCTACTATAATAAACCTCGAATCCTACACTACCCACCCTTCAACCCAGTAGTTAGAGTAGAAGAAAAAGAAGAGATACTAGTAGATAAAATCATAGCTATAGTAAACAGACCATACATCAAAGGGAGAGACCTATGGGATATAAACTTTCTAACAGAAGATAAAGAAGAAACCATATACCCTAAGGATCTTCTAATTAGAAAACTAAGGGACTACAAATTATCAACCATAGAATTCAACAAGAAGAATACTCTTAGAATCAAAGAAATTAGAAGCAAGGGTATAGAAACATTATCAGAAGAGATGCATAGATTCCTCCCAAAACACGTGTTTGATCAATATGGAGATTACTTCCCTGAAATGATAGAGAAGATTACAGAAATCCTAGAGGGTATAAAACTATGAAGATCAATGAATGGATAAAATTCTTCAAACAACATAATGACAAGAAAATATTCTCATTCTCAGATCTACTACAGCTAACAACATATAGTAGACAAACACTATATGTAGAACTCAATCGTCTCACTAAACAAGGAATAATAAATAGAATAACCAAGGAGTGGTATGAAAACCCTTTTAACCCTCCAACTAAAGAAGAAGTAGCTATGATTCTAAGATACCCCTGTTATCTCTCAATGGAATATGCATTATCAAGACACGGAATACTAAGTCAAACAGTCTATACATTAACACTTGTAACCACTAAAACACCATACACCTATAAAACCAAAGATGCAACATATGAGTATCATCAAATAAAAAAAGAATTCTTCTGGGGGTATAATAAGAAAGACGATATATTAATCTCAGAGCCAGAGAAAGCACTTATCGACTTAATACATATACGATACAAATCAAAGAATAAAGAGGAGAAACTACTATCGTTAACCAGAGACCTATATATAGAGGAGTTAAACCCTGAGAAACTCTACAAGTATGCAAAAAGATTCAATAAAAGAATAACCCAGCTAGTAGAGACAATAATAAACATGTGATGCTACCCCATAAACATAGACTCTAATTTTTACTATCAACCCCCTCCTAAACTTTTTACTTAATACAAAAACCCCTCTGCATCAAAATACAATTCCTCTATAGCTTCTAAACCCTCTAGGCTGGAAACCTTACAACTAGTAGGATATACATTAATTTTTATCCAGAGGTACTCTGAGATAGCTCTACATGTATCTCACAGATGTCTCAACAGATAATACACAATATAGGATTTCCACTACTCACCATGATTCCTCTTTAAAAATTCTCATGTAGAGAAACCAGCCTTCAAGGTTTTCTCCAAAAATCAATAACCATCCTCTCCAAAAATATCAAATAGGTAACAGAAGATAAATAAATTTGGATATAAAAAACTCTGATAGAAAAAAATTATAGATGAAATCAAAAAACTAGTTTCAAAATATGATATCATAGATATAGCCTACATATTCGGTTCATTCCTAAAAAGAGAGGATTTCAATGATATAGATATCGCTTCACTGATATCAAAAGAGCTTAAACCATATGAGAGATATAAATTCAAGATGATGATTGCTAGGAAACTAGAGGAACATCTTAAACCAAGAGTGGAGTTTGATGTTAAACTACTCACCTATTGAGTTCTAATATGAGGTTATAAAAACAGGTGAACCCATATTTACTAGAAACAAGGAGATAGAAGTAGAATATGAGTCTAGAGTACTCCTAGATTACTTAGATTTCAAAGATACAGTAAGGGTTATAGATAAAAAATTCTTAGCGAGAGATATATAATATGAGATTGGAATATCTTCTATGGAAACTAGATGAATCCCTAAAAGACTGGCGTAGATACCAAGAGATAACATTAGATGAATTCAAAAGAGGTAAAGATAAAAGAAACATGACACTCTACACCACGCTATTATCAATCCAAGCGACTCTAGATATATCAATGCATATAATTGCTGAAAGAAAACTCGGGAACCAAACACATATCGAGAAACCTTCGATATACTAGCAGAAAACAATGTCATTCCAAGGATCTCGCTACTCAACTATCAGAGATCTTGCAGGTTTCAGAAACGTAATAGTTCACATACTGGGAACTAGACCTAGAAGAATATACTACAGAAAGACCTACGATACCTAGAAACCTTCTATAGTATAGAGTTACTTGAAAAAACAAAAACTCAGAGTAATCCATCAAGTAGTTTCGATAAAAATAATCTTTAAGCGTAGAAACTCAAATATAGTTAAACCCTTTTTCAACATAAATTTTTAGATGACCCTTCACCCATTTCTCAATATCTTTAAACATCCTCTCTAAATTCTTTTCAAGCTGACCTCTCTTAGCAGCCATACACAATCTCATTTAGTTTTTCCAACCCCTATTTCTAAAACATCATTCAGATCATCTGGTAAAGAACAATACAATGAACCATTGTTTTAACAGAGAATACAGCTATGGATTGTTGTAACACTAATTTTGATTTGTATAAGGTTGGGGGGTGTGTGAGGAGCATAGGAGATTCGGAGGAAGAGGAAAGGTTGTTTCTGAATTATCTGAAAAGAGCGCAGGGGTATGGATTCATAGATCTGAAATATCAGATGCATGAGAGAAAAAGAAAGCTCTCATTGATGTATCCTCTCTGATATCCCTACTCAGGTTGTTAGAAGCAGATTGTATAAGATTCTTATAGATCAAATCCTTGAAAAACTCGTTTCTCTACATAATGATACCGACCATAGAATCACTAGGATGTTTCTCCCTGCAGAATCTTCTCTATCTGTGGTTTCAGGAAAGGAAGCTCCTCCTCGATGACCTTCCATATAATCTGATGATCAACAATAAAATAACCATGGATGAGCTTATCTCTTATCTTAGCCATTTCCCTCCATGGTAGCTTAGGATATCTTTGTCTTACTTCATCCGGTATGTTCTTGGTTGCCTCTCCTATAATCTCCAGTTTTCTCACCACAGCACTGACTGTTTTATCATCATCCTTGAATTCCTCAAAATCCATACCTGCAACAAATTCCTCGATCTTTTCGATTGCATCCAAAATATCTTTTATGAAGAGCCTGTAATCTCTCCTCATACATAAACAACCTCTTTCAGGATTCTATGTCTCAACTCTTT
>CAZCPZ010000138.1:0-5022 GCA_964499875.1 uncultured Thermoplasmatales archaeon
ATCAGAGAAATCCTCTATCACCATAGAAGGTGTATCAAAAGAAGTTACTACTAGATTTGTTGGATCGTCATCACCTGTATCTCCATCTCCATCTTGATCTACTCCATCATCAACATGGGGATCATCTGTTAACTCAATTTTATCATTTACTCCATCCTCATCACTATCCCAGAAAACTCTTCCTTGGTTATATATTAGAGAAGCATTTGGTAAGGAGTTATTAACTCTCACCTCATATGATATTGATACACTACTCTCACCGGGTATATCACCATTCCAGATGATCTTGTTCTCACTTTGTATATACTCAGCTGTTCCGGATGTTGCTGTTAATGAACCCTCTATATAGGTTGTATTAGTTGGTATTGTATCCTCAAACTCGTTACCAGGGTTGTCTTGTTGATTTGCTAGACCTGTGTTACTAATGGTAACTGTGTATCTAATGGTATCGTTACATCTAACATCTCCACCGTTTAAATCCTGAGCTGTTTTCCTAGCGACTATATCTGTCCTAGCGTAACCTGTGAATCTAAGGTTATCTATGAAGGCTGCACTATCAAACTGGTTATCCCCTGCATCTTTTATATCTATTATAACAGTTATTTGCTCTAATGGTGAAACTGGGTGAGTTACTCCACCAATTGGTATTAAATCTGATGCACCTGCATCTGCACCGGGGTTTCTAGGAGTAGTATCTAACCAGTCTACCCCTGTTGGATTTCCACTTCTAGCGAATACATCAAACCCTGTTCCAGGTATACCATTTGAGTCCAGTACAAAGTACCCACTATTTACATCAAATACATATGTTGTTGTTCCCTTAGATGGAGAGTGTACTGTTACCATGAGTCTATCATTATACTGTGTACCAACATACTCTGGGTATTCTGTGCTGAAGAATTGTACATCATAGTATAAGTAGTGCATGTATGGTGGTACTTGTAGGACCATTGTTAGTTTAACCTCGTCTCTTGGATAACCGAATTGTCCTCCAATGAACCATTCTCCTCTCTCTGAACCAGGGTTCTGCTGGTTAGTAGTAACAGGGTTGGCACCAGCTATACCTGTACTTAGAAGTACAAAGGTGTCTCCATCTGTTGGAGCCATTGTTCCAAGTGAACTTAGGATTATACTTTGTCTATGACCATTTGGATCTGTATCGTAGTATGATGTACTTACTAATACCGATGTATTAGCTAGTATCGCTAAAGCTAAGTCTCTTCCATCATAGTCATCATCTGCCCGAACTCTATTATTTGGTATGATAAAAACGGATGCAGTTAGTAGCATCAATATAAGTGGTACACTAATTCTCTTCATAAACCTCTCATCCTCCTCCATAGTTTACTATCTCTAACTCATTAGAGTCAACAGAAACAAGGTTACTCTGAGAGTTAGCCGGGGTAACAGTGCACCTCCAGGTATCCCCAACTAGGGTTTCCTCAGCTACTATGACACTTCTATTTACAACCTTATTCATCATGCATAGGAAATCTTGGTATACTTGCTCCTTGGAAAGCACTCTGTTGTAGATTCTTAGTTCATCTAATTCACCAATAAAGGTTGAGTTCACCGTCGGTGGTACTCCAATTACTTCAACCGCGTCTACTCCTGCTTCTACTGTAGATGGTCTACCTAGATCAGAGGCTTCGAAACGTAGTTTAACCATGCCTGTGAGGTTGATATAGTCTCTAAGATGCATGGTATAATTAATCCAACTTGGAGGCATTGGTGTATCAGGACCAATAGTATCGATGAGTACCCATGAGCTACCGTTATCCTCAGATGCATATACATGGAAGTAATCACTATTTGGATTGGGTCCAAGATTATTCGTATACCATATAGCATATCTAACAACAGCATCACTAAATCCATTTAAATCTAAAGTTGGAGATATTAGATATGTTGATCCACCATCTACATCAGAGTTACCTGGTTCATTATCTGTTAAATAACATTTACCTGATCCATCATAGTCTGTAGTTGGTGCTCCACTGCTCCCCTCAACGGGTACCCCTCTCTCCCATTCTCCATCCTTGAGACTTGGAGTATTCTCTACACTCCAACCAGTATCCACTTCAAAATTATCAATGAACACTGTTATATTTCCTTCTGTTTCATCTACACCTAGCTTCCTTCCTAGGTAACCTGTTGAAATACTTTTGCTTCCTAATTCATCACCCGGGTTATGTAGAATCATAGAGGTATCTAGGATTCCATCCACGTATATCGCTGCTTCTCCATTATCCGAGTTATAAGTAGTTGTAATAAGATGCCAGTATCCATCTGATACTCTCCTATTACCCATTAAATCTTTTACGTTTCCATTCACTGTGGTTGACCATCTAATACATCCATCTACTATAGATAACTCAAAATAGTTACTTCTATTGAAACTTAGTATTACTCCAGAATCCCTAGTTGTTTTAACCCATACCTCAATGGTTAACTTACCTATTTTATCTCTGCTGAAACAATATGGGATAGTTATATAGGAGTTTCCATTGAAACTATATGCTCCATCAACTACACCATTATCAATCCAAGTGGTATCATGAGCTGTTCCATGGTTACTGTTACCAGAATAATCTATAATGGTTGTGCTACTATTAATTGCAAAAGAATATAGTATATTTGTTATAGATTCTCCATTGACTAACCACCTATATATATAAGTTGTAGCCTCAGTGGATTCATTAAGTGGCTCCCCATTCCTTGTTACATTGAAACATATTAAGTCCTCCTCACTAGTATTTGTTAATAGAGTAGATATCAGGTAAGGAGTATTGTATTGTTTGGAATCCATCTCCATCTCTGTTCGTCCTCTCAAAACCCCATCGAACACCATTTCTTCTCCTCCATCACTAGTTGCTACATAAACCATTACTCTAATTGAGTTATTCTCACTTGGTAGAGAAACAGCTGTTGGAATAATAGCTTCTCCTATACTCCAAGTGTTATTGTATCTATTAGAGCTGAGTAGCTCACCGTTTTCATCAAATACATCTATTCTATATTCTCTAAGTGCTTCTCCACCAACGTGTTCTAATACTACCGTACCATTCTCATTTACATACCCTATTAGTTTAACATGTGTTTCACCTGTCGGTATAGGTAATGGGAAGACATACATGTATACAGCTGAGAAGGAGAGCACTGCTATCAACAGGAGGAGTACACTACCTATAACTTCTGATACTGCATACTCATTATTCACCGCAGATAATGTCTCCTTCTCCCAGCTCACACTCTAATTTTTTCTAAACCTGAGTATATAAACAGTTGCTGTTTTTTTCCAATACATGATAAATTCTACTAGAAGATAAATTGTCAATTAATACATTTTTCAACTCTCTTTGAACAGAACTCTTGTTTTCTTGTTTAGTATAAGAGGATAGTTGAGGATGGTTGAGGTAGAGTGGAAGAGGTTTTGAAGACCACCGTTTTTAAAAGAAGAATTTGAAGACTATGAAGGAGATAACAACTAGTATGAAACCAAATCTTACACCGGAGGATAATCTACCATCCATCATGAAACCTCCTAGTAACCCTCCTCCTATGCTTTGAACCATTACAAAGGCAAAGAAGGTGTATTTAAGTAGGTTATGATCAATCTGCGCTATCCTTAGGTTACCAATGGATTGACCAGCCATTTGATTCTGTAGATCAAAGATTGCTTGGAAAATAGTTTTATCAATAATGAGCATAACAGCTAGGAAGACAAAGAAGCTGATGAAGATAACGATACTATACATGGACATCTCTGTCTTCCTCTGTAGTTCTACTCTCTTAACTTGGTCTATCTCTTTTGCTGCCGCCTCAAATACAGCAGCAGTGTTTCCTCCTATTTCAAGAGCTTTATTAACTGTAACAGCCATCCTCTTAACGGCATTAGTATTTATTCTCTCTGCAAAGTTATTCAAAGCTTCTTTCACCGAGATTCCCCATGAGAGTTGAGCGGACATTCTTCTAAGCTCTGGCGTAAGTTGACCATGCTCTCCTTGTGCAGCTGCGTTTATAGCATCAAAAATAGTCATACCAGAAGCTGTGGAGCTACTGATCTCTCTAAGGAAATCTGGTAGATGATTCTCTACCTCTTTTTTCTTCTTAGCTTCTAAATGATTGTAGAATCCTATTGGTCCAATAGCTGATAACACTCCTAGTACCAGGAAGTCTATACCATTAAAACCAAGCCATCCACCTGGTAACGCTCCTATTAGGCTTAGAAGCGCTATTAGTATGAGGATACTGGTTAACCCAGCTGATACTCCACCAACTATATAGAGAGGTGTTTTTGATCCATAGACTCTTTTAACATCATATCTCCCCCTTGATAGGATGTATTTTAGTTTCCTCATACTGTCCCCCCCATACCCGATTTCATCATAACATAGAATCCTATGTATGCTAATGGTAGAATTACAAAGGCTAGTATGAATAGGAATTCAAAGGATATACCACCACTTGTCATACCCATAATAGAGATTATTATCACCAAGAATAAAGGGAAGGCGATAACTGTTACAACAAATGCTTCTGCCATTACTGCTAATGATTCAAGATTTTTCTTCCTCTCCAGTAAATCCATCTCCATATATTTCTCTGCGCATCTCTGGAAGTATGGCGCTAGCTCGCTACCAGACAAGATTACTCCAAGTATTCCCTGTAGGAATTCCTTGAATTTCTCAGATGGAGAGATTTGTATAGCGTGTTTAAGAGCTGTAATCGTATCTACTCCCATCATGTTGATCTCTGTGGTTATCTTCTGCGCTTCTTTCTGTATCTCTCCATATAAATCTACAGCTGATAATGCCTCAAATATCTCTGCTGGTGAGATACCAGCAACTGACATAGTGTTTATGAAGTTAGTTGCATATGGTAGATGTCTATCAATATTCCTTCCTCTAGCCTTAGCTTTAGATGCTGGTAATGTTATATAATATAATCCTATGGAGATTGGTACTATAGATGAAACCACTAGTAGGATTAAAGCTGTAACGGAGTTTGGGAAGAGTAGGT
>CAZCPZ010000139.1:0-5018 GCA_964499875.1 uncultured Thermoplasmatales archaeon
CAAAAACAACAACCCCTAGGTTTAACCCAGAGGAGAAATACTCTTAATAGGTCTATAGCCATCTGAAACCCTTGGGTTTTAAACCAGATACCAAGCTCTTCTGCAACCTCTTTCTTAACATATGAATTGAAATATAGAGGAACCCTACGATTCCCATTTACATAGAGAGTGAATAACTAATGTCATGACAGAATATACTCTTCCCCTTGGAAGGACCATCCAGATACCCTACACCATCCATACTCTTCCCAGTTTTTCTCGAATGAACCGAGTCATCCAGGATAAGTACCCCACCTTCTTCTATTCCCTCTAGATTCTCTCTTAACCCTTTATATTGTTGAGTCTCCTAACACCTCATCTATGTCCCGTTAGAAACCTATTCAGAGAACTCTGACTTCTAACCATTGAGAGCAACTGAATACTATATCCTGTATATTCTTCTCACCCCCCTTTCACCCAGTATTAGACCAATTGATATAGGTTTAAAATGTTTCCACTGTGGTTTAGAGAAAACAGCTAACGATAAACCTCTAGCTTACCACCAAATACATCTATATCTGGTGTGAACAACATATCTTCATCCCAAACGATGGGATGAAATGTAGGCTTGTTTATCTAGGTAACCTTTGATTATTTTTCAAAAGTGCAAAAGTTTTGTTCTAAATCATCTCTCCCCCTGGATAATTCCTCTAGTTCCCTTGTGAAACCGTTCTTAGAAAACAGTATAACCCCATCTTTTCTCACTGATTATCCATTTGACCACCCTATCTTTCTCTCCAACTATCTTAACCTCCCCCTATCAACAAATTGTTTAAACATGATTATGATACTTGAACTTAAACAGTAGAGTTTTTTTATGATGTTATTAAGTGCAAATGAAACAACAAAATCAAAGTACCCTATACACAAATATTTAACACTACAAGATACAATGAGTAAAATCTTCACCCAACTTGGAATAACATTCTCTCTAAAACTCTGCAATCCAGATAGTTAAAAGATCACCACGTATATTTTGAGGCGTAGATTGATATACCTAGAAGATAAGATGGGTGAGTACAATAGGAACAAGTTTTATTATGGGTATTGTATATATAGACTACGAGGAGGGATAAACTAATGAGGGGAGGTTGTAAGGGATTTGGAGTAATGATATCTATACTCTCCCTGGTAAATATAGTGCCTGTATATGGATTACTAGAAAACGACGAGGATATAACTGAGATAACCATTGAAGAAACCTTAAAATTCACTGAACCAAAAGTTATATTGAAACAAAACGGTTATTTCAAAGTAGAGCTAGAGAACTGCTCCTACACCCTTGAATCCGGTAAACCCATGTTACCTGTCTATACCATCGTTTACTCATTTCCACTTGGAACCAAGGTATTAGATGTTAACTGCTATCCTTTGAATGTAACTGAAAAATATATTGATGGTAAGATTCTACCAGCTACTTCGCCAATATTGTCTTATTCTAATAACATTTTTTTCATCGATAAAAGTTTGTATAACAGCAGGGAAACTTATCCTAGAAACTGGTTTAGCTATCATGTAGGTGGAGGTTTCCTCCATGAAAAACATGTAGCTATATTATCTATTCACATCTACCCTCTAAGGTATCTACCAGCTAAAAGAATTCTTAGGTTTGCAGATGAAATAAAGATGAGTATTAGATATGTGGAGAAAAATATTCTCCCAGGGTACGCAGAGGAGAAACTATTGATTATATCGCCCTCAGATTTTTTAGAGGAATTGAAGCCTCTGAAGGATTATAAAGAGAGCATTGGAATTGAAACTATCCTAGTTAATCCTGAAGAAATCTATAACGCGACATATTTCCCATCTACAGGTAGAGATGAACCAGAGAAGATTAAATATTTCATCAAGAACGCCATAGAAAATTGGAATATAAAATATGTTTTATTGGTTGGAAACATAGATAAGTTACCGGTTAGATACTCACACATCCTTATACGTAATTCTAATCTTAGTTTCATCACAGATCTCTACTACGCTGATATCTATAATGCTAGTGGTGGTTTCTCCAGCTGGGATACAAATAATAACAACCTCTTTGGGGAGATTAATAAAAGCATACTAATAGATGAAGTAGATCTCTATCCAGATATTTATATTGGTAGATTACTATGTAATAATTCATTAGAAGTCAAAGTATTAGTTGATAAAATAATTAGTTATGAGAATGAAGGTTTTAATCAATCTTGGTTTAAAAAACTCTTGGTATGTGGTGGAGACACCTCAACAGGGCTACTTATGAGCCTACCTGAATTATTCCTTTGTGGAGGAATCGCTTTGGAAGGGGAGTACAAAGGAGAAAAGGTTATTGATATCATGAAGGGGTTTACCCCCATTAGACTTTATGCAAGTGCATTCATACCACCTCTAAATATTCATGATGCAGAAAAACTAACGGTAAAGAATATCAATAACGCTATTAATAGCGGAGTAGGATTTGTGTTATTCTCAGGTCACGGTGACCCTAAACGATGGGCTACATATCTACCTTTCACATATATCCTTTTACCACCTCCAAAAGGCTATTATGGTTTAGATGATATTAAGAAACTAGCTAATAAAAACAAACTTCCTCTAATGGTAATCGAAGGTTGTTCTTGCGGTGATTTCAGCAAAACCACTGGTTGCCCAACTCCTTTTGCCTGGGAATTCGTGAAGTTGGAAACAGGGGGAGCCATTGCAACTATTGCAGCTACGACATCCTCAGTTACTCATAGAGGTAAAATGTGTATAGAAGATACATCTGGATATATGATAACACGGATATTTGAAGCATACAATCAAGGATACCATACCTGTGGATCCTTATTAGCGGAAGCTCAAACCAATTATATTAGCAACATAATTGAGAAGGGAGAACACATTCTACCCTTTGATTATTTAACTGTAGAGGAATATATATTATTTGGGGACCCTAGTCTCAAAATAAGTTGAATAAATATGAGAACTAATGGAGCAAACATGGAAAATAATTAGAGACAAGAATTAGATGGGATCAATATAGTGAATATGGAGATTAGAATCCCCTCTCAGTGTAATCACTACATAATATAACATCATCCTTTTAGCATTTTTAAGATAAAATGGGAAAAAACCAAGTTTCTTCTCTTCTATTCTAATTCTCTTCTGATAATCCTTGGTATGACGTTTAATACCACCCCCATGGTAGCGACAATAGAACCAATAACTACAAGCATAGAAGCCGCACCAGCGTAGAGGAAAGAGAAGTAATGCTCAGCATAGTATCTCCAGATAGTCCAAAGACCTATACTAAGACCAATAATGAAAAGTATTAAACCAGTTAAACCCAGGAAGAGTAAAGGATGTTTCTCACCTATTAAGAAAATGAGAGCGTTTATGACACTAGTAGCATGAGTAACAGGGTTCTTAGTGGAAGTCTTTGGTAAACCATTATACCTACAGGTAATAGGTACCTCAACATGTTTTAAACCAAATTCTCTCATAAGTATAAGCTCCTCACTCTCCACACTAAAACCATCGCCTCTAAGCTCCTTTGCCATAACCTCTATAGCTTTTTTATTAAAAGCTCTGAATCCACACTGTGAATCCGTTATATGGGCACCAGCTATACCTGTAGCATAATCTAGCACTCTCTTACCAACTCTCCTCCAAAGAGGCATCTCTGTATTACTACCGTACCTGAAACCTAGGGATATATCTGCTTCCCCCTCAAATATGGGATTTAAAACCATTGGTATCTCCTCAGGGTTATGTTGACCATCACCATCAATGAAGACAATAGCATCATAACCTTTCTCAAAAGCATATTTGAAACCTTTCTTAACGGCACTAGCCTTCCCTTTATTATGGTTACTTCTAATAACATGAGCACCTGCAAGCTTAGCGACTTCAGAGGTTCTATCTACACTACCATCATCGATAACTAATACGTCTCCACCGTTCTTCCTGGAAAGCATTACTATACTACCAATTGTAGCTTCTTCATCCTTAGCAGGGATAACCACCAAGTACTTCAAAGTAGATATCACCTCTCAAAATTATTTTTGGGAAAGCAGAGCAAGGAGAAAGGGTTTTGATAACCCCCTATTAAGGATATCATACAATTTACACTCCCCCAACTAGGTAGAATAAAGATAATTATATAAGTGTTTATCTATTTTTTGCTTGATGGTACTTCGAAATTATTTGTGGATGAGCATGGGCTCATCCACTACACCCTCTTCAACTCACTTGAATGTCTGAATGTTTTTACCAGCATTCAATCTATAATCGCACACGTCTCTAATATGATCCCTATGTTGTTCCAAGTTATCTCGTCATTAACTCCTGAAAAACTCAGCTGGAGTACAACCTAAGGTCTGATGTTTTCTCAGAAAGTTATGTACTACAGCTCTCAGCTGAAAGAATCTTGCTCCACATCTAAAATTCTTAATCCCTCTCATCTTAACCTCTTTTGATCTGATCTCAGAATAGCATCTTTCTATCCTATTCTGACTCACAGCTATAACCCCCTTTCCGTAGGGTATAAATCTTGTTTCAAAGTGAGCATGGACATGTCTCAATTTTCTGCAACCTCCAAGAAAATCATAGATATGGCACTTATCAGTAAGCAACTATCTTCGGATAGAATCCAGCTCCTCCCACAGCCATCTTGAAAACTTTTATCGCAGATTTTCTGTCTCTCTCGCCAGAAATGAATGTCGCTATGACACTTTCTACTCCCATCATATACTGTAATCAAATAACCTATTCTTCCAGGTCTTTTCTTGGATCCAACTCTATTGATAAACATCTCATCCATGGTACCATATATCAGGGTATCTTAGTTTGTAGAATCTTGATATCCTTTGAAAGTATGGTGCAAATCTCTGAACCTAGTTAAGAATGGTTCTACCACTTACTTCTCTACATGTAGTACACTCCTTATCAGGATCGAACACTCGTTGCTGGAGAGATAGAATTCTGTGTACAGTCTTATTGCAAAGAGTATAACATTT